>DASYCL010000001.1:0-9200 GCA_036500245.1 Polyangiaceae bacterium
CGCTCGATCGAAGAAAAGATCGACATCGCCGAGAATCGCAAAGACGACTTCCGGCGCGAAATCATGAACTTCATCGGCGCCAAAGCGGTCGAAGGCAAAAAATTCGATTGGCAAACCAACGATCGCCTGCGTCGCGCGCTCGAGCTCAAATTGTTCGAGGATCAAAAAGACAGCATCAAACTGAAGACGCTCGTCTCGGCCGTCGTCGACAAAGAAACCCAAGAGAAGATCGACATCATCAAGTCGCGCCTGATGCGTTACTTCGGCTACAACGAAGTCAGCGCGACGGACGTCTTGAACTACGTGGCGTCGATCTTCGCGCGCGGCGACGCGAAGTCCTGATTCGCGGGTGCAACGCCCTCAACTCGGCCCGTTAACGGCCGTTCACGAGCAGCGAACGGGTGTTCGTGGTCGGCTGTCGTACATCCAAGAATAGCCCTGGTTTTTGGGTGCTCCTGGCTGGCATGGCGAGTGCAGAAAGGCCGAGCGGAGGTTCTTTTCATCATGAAGCGCTTGTCGTCCTCGGTTCTGTTGCTTGCGATTCCGTTTGCCCTCAGTGCGTGCCCAAAGAACGACGAACTGACCGCGGCTGAAGCCCAGGAGTCGCTCGAGCAAGCGTCTGCCTCGTCGCAAGCCGAAGGGCTCACCTCGGCGACGGTCGACATTTCGACGAACTTCACGATCGGTGAAGCCGTCGAGCAAGCTGCCAGCGATTTGAAGGCGTTCATCAATTCACAGCTGCCCTGCGCCGAGGTTTCGATCTCGGGTTCGACATTGACCGTCGAATATGGGGTAAATCCCGGCAACTGCACGTACCGCGGTCACACCTTCAGTGGCACCAGCGCGATCACCGTCACCAAAGACGACATGAACGACGTGATCGTCGATCATCAATGGACGAACTTGTCGAACGGCATCGTCGAGCTGAACGGCACCGCGCACGTGACCTGGAACTTCAACGACCAGACGCGTCACATCACCCACGATCTGAAGTGGACGCACCTCGCAAGTGGCCGCACCGGCGAAGGCACGGGCGATCGCACCGAACAGCCGCTCGCCGGCGGCATCGCGCAAGGCTTTCAGGTCGACGGCACACGCAGCTGGACCGGCACGCGCGGCACTTGGGATCTCACGATCGACGGCGTGCAAATGCAGTGGACCGATCCGGTGCCGCAAGCCGGCACGTACTCGCTCGGTACGCCCTACGACAAAACCGTGACGATGAGCTTCAACCGCGTCGACGCCGACGCGATCCGCGTCACGGTCGCGGGCCCGAAGCACGAATTTAGCTTCAATGTTTCGGAGCTCGGCAGCATCACTTCGCAGTGAATGAGACTAAGGGGGCGACGGTGACGTTGGCGGCGCGCTGTCCACACTCGGCGTCGGCGCTCGGCTCGAGGAAGCAATCGCAGTAGTCGCGGGCGCCGGCGGCACCTTGGGCAAACGGTTGGCGAGAGAGCGCCACGCCCCGTCCAAAAATTCGCGATCTTCCTTGCGCAGGGTGCCTGGATGCGTGCGTTCGAGTTCGGTCGCGATGCTGAGCCAGTGCTGCGCGTGGTGCAGATCGCCCAGGGCGACGAAGGTGGCGCCGCGATAGGCGGCATAGGTCGCGCGTTCTTCCGGGGATGCCCGAGAGATACGGCGTTCGCTGCGCTCGAAGACTTCGTCGGCTTCGACGTAGCGACCTTCGCCGTAGAGGTCCGCACCGCGCTGAACATAGTGGCTCGCGGTGCAGCCACTGAGCGCGCTACATAGGAGCAAACCCGCAGTCCACACTGCGCGTCGAGGCATTCATCCAAGGATAGGAGCGCTCGAGTAGCAAAGCTAGCGCGGCACTAGAACGCAGCGCGTCGCGCCCTCCCGCGTTCGGCGCACCTCCGCACACGATGTGCGCCTCGGAGTCGCGCCGCGCGCGATGACACGGCTGTGCCAGGTCGCGCCCGTCACTCAAAGCGAGATCTTTACTTGGAGTCGCAGGCAGCCTTTGCCAGTTGGCACTGTGCCATGGCACTATCGCCGCGCTTTTCGGGGACGCGGATCGCACTGACGTACCTCGACCCACGTTGTACCGCTTCTGAGTGGCGAAGGAGAGATCAGATGACCACGCGCTTCACTTCATTGCTCGCTTTGATTGCGCTCACCGGCTCGGCGTTGACGTTCACGTCACACGCCTACGCCGCCGATCCCGACGCTGACGCGGCAAAGTCCGACGGAGACAAGACTCCGCCGGAAGCCGCGAAGCCCGACGCGCCTGCCGGCGAAGCCGGTGGCCCGGATGATCCGGCGAAGGCGAAGAACTCGACGCTCGTAGCAGATGCCGAAGCCGGCGGATCGCCGGTCGAGCTCCCGGGTAAGACGTATCGCGCCGTCGGTTTGCGCTATCGCGCGGTGATCGTGCCGAAGTTCATGATGAACCTATTCGGAGATGGCGGCGCGACGGTCGTCGCGAACGGCTTCGGACCCGAGTTCACGATTCGCAAAGACGGCTTCGAATACGATTTCTCACTTTGGTACGCCTCTTACGCGATGGATCCGACGCCGTTCAAGGCCTCGTCGGACGGCGCGGAAGCCTGGGAAATCGTGCAGAGCCATCTGAAGGTGCTGTACCTGACTTCGGATTTTCTCTGGAGCCACGACATCGCGTCCGAGTTCGCGGTGAACTACGGCCTCGGCGCGGGCATCGGTTTCGTGTTCGGCGATCTCAATCGCACGCAAGCGTACCCACTCCCCAATGGATCGAACGCCAGTACGGGCGCTGGGTTCGTGCCCTGCGCTGCTCAGGGCAATGCGCCGCTAAACCAAGGCGCGGGCGGCCAGTTCTGCGGCAACGACAACAACCACTACAACGGTTACGCGGAGCCGAGCTGGGCCAACGGCGGTTCGAAACCGATCGTGTTCCCGTGGCTCGCACTCCAAACCGGGTTGCGCTGGAAGCCGCATCGCAACTTCATCGCGCGGCTCGACTTGGGCTTTGGCACGAGCGGTTTCTTCTTGGGTCTCGGAGCAGACTACGGGCTGTGAGGTTGTTCTGAGGTGGCCGAGCCCGAACTACCACACCGGTACGAGCCGCTCGCCCAACTTGGAAAGGGCGGCGGCGGCGAAGTCTGGGCCGTCCGCGATCGGCACTCGGGGCGCAAATACGCGCTGAAAGTGCTCGCTGAAGAAGCGAGCGAGCGCGAGATGTCCGCGCTCGTGCGCGAAGCCGTCGCGCTCTCCGGGCTCGAGGGTCTCGGCGTGCCGCGCGTGGTTCGCTTCGGTCGCTTACCCGCGAGCGGTCGCGCATTTTTGGTCCGCGAATTGGTCGAAGGCCAAAGCCTCGAAGAGATCATGGCGCACAGCGACAGCGCACGTGCGCTCGCGGCGCTGTCGCGCGCTGCCGATCAGCTCACGGTGCTGCATCGCGCCGGGCTTTTTCACGGCGACGTGAAACCAGCGAACATCATCGTCGAGCTCGGCGGCCGCGCCACGTTCGTCGACTTGGGTTTAGCCGCGCCGTGGCGCGAAGGCGGCAGCGAAGCCGAAGGGCTCACGCCGCGCTACGCCGCGCCCGAGTTGTTCGAAGGCGCGCCGCTCACCGTGCGCGCCGAAGTGTACGCGCTCGGCGTCACCTTGGCCGAGATCGTCAGCGAGAGCCGGCGCTCGACGCTGCGCGACGAAGTCCTGAAGGAGCTGATGACCGTCGCGAAGCGCGCGACTTTGGCGGAACCGGCCGAGCGCTATCCGTCGGTCGACGAATTCGCCAGCGCGCTGCGCCGCGCGGCGGGACTCGTCGGTTCGAACGACGCCCAGTCGGAGCAAGTCGGTTTTTGGCCGGTCGTGGGCATCGAAGCGACCTCGGCGCAGCTCCTCGAACGCGTCCGCGCGCTCGAACCGGGCGGCCATTTGCAGATCATCGGTCCGCCTGGCTCGGGACGTACGGCCTTGCTTCGTCGCGTCGCGTGGTCGCTCGGCGTGCTCGGCAGTCCGCTCGCATGGATCGAAGACGTCGCACAAGGTTCGAGTTTGCAAGCCGAGCTCGCCGCGCACTCGTCGCTGCAAGGCGTCTGGATTTTGGTCGATGATGCCGATGCGCTGACCGACGAGAACCTCGCGCTGCTCGTCAAGGCTCGCGCTGAAGGCGCGCGCTTGGTCATGGTCGGCGGCGCCGCGAGCGGGAGCGACGTGCAGTCGTTCGCCGTGCCAGCCCTCGATGAACACGCGGCGATCGACCTGTTGCGCCGCGCCGTGCCGTCGCTGACGCAGAGCTTGCTGAAGCGCATCTTCGAGGTTTCCGGCGGGCGGCCCGGCGAACTACGCCGGCTCGTGCGCATCATGGCAACTGACGCGGTGGCTTCGTCGGACGATTTCGAACGCGTCGTCGGCTCGGTCGACGTGCAATCCGTGTTGCCGAGCGACGCGCTCGATCGTGCGCGCTACTTTCTCGATCGCGGTCGTTTCAACGACGCCAAGACCGCGCTCGCGCTTCTGGCAGAAGATCGACGCGTCGCGGTCGCGATTGCGCGCGCGCGCCTGCTTTTGGGTTTGGGGGACGCGCAGGGCGCAAAAAATCTACTCAGTGAAGTCGCGCCGCACGCGGAGCAAAATGGCGCCGAGCGCGACACGGTCACGCTTTATCTCGCGCGCGCCGAAGTCGGTGTCGGCGAATACCAAAGCGCACTCGAAATGCTCGAAGCGCTCGCGCGCGATACTTCGGCGTTGGCGAGTGAGGCGCTCGCATACCAAGGGCTCGCGCTGTCGATGCTCGGCAAACACGAAGCAGCGCGTACGGCGCTCGACCGCTCGCTGGCTCAGTCGATCGCGCTCGCGACTCCGCGACTCGAAGCGCTGGCGCTGGCTTCGCTCGGCCTTGCACTGCAGCGCAGCGATCGCAATGACGAAGCCGGCGACGCGTACCGCCGCGCGATCTCGGCCGCCGAGCGCGCGAGCGATGCCGGCGTGCTCGCGACGGTTCAGCTGAATTGGGCAGGATTACTCAAGATTCGCGGGGACATCGCCGGCGCGATCGAACATTTCGAAGCCGCGGTCGACATGGGCCGGCGTTCGGGTCGCCGTTCGAGCGCGCTGCAAGCGTTGCTCAATCTCGCCAACATGGATTTGTTTCTCGGTCGCTTGGCGCGTGCGCGCAGCGCGATCGAGACGCTACAAGAGCAACGCGCGGATCTGAGCGCCGTGATGTGCGCGCAGCTACTCGGTCTCGAAGCGGATCTCGAACTGCGCCAAGGTAGCGTCGAACTCGCGGTCGACAAATACGGGCAGTGCGCGGACGCATTCGTCGCGCTCGGTCGTGGTATCGACGCGGCCGAAGCGCGGCTCGAGGGCGTGCTGGCAGCGGCTCGCGCACCGCGACCGAACACGACGGAGCTGCGCGCGCGGCTCGCTCGCGCAGAACAGGAGCTCGGCGGTGCATCGGCGCACCGCTCGCTCTTGCTCCTCGCGATGGCGCGCGTGAAAAATCTTTCTGGGGATGAGCTCGGTGCCCGCGCGAGCCTGGATGAAGCACTTCAGGCGGCGCGCGCGGCAACGCGCAAGGATTGGGTTTGGCATGCGCTCGAAGCGCGCGCCGAACTCGAGGAAGCGGGCGGACAGCCGCTCTTGGCTCGGCGCGACCGCGAGGAGGCGCTGGCCGTGCTCGAGGAAATCGGTGCGCGATTGCCGCGGGATCTGCGCGAAGTGTATTGGAACGATGCGCGTCGTCGCACGTTGCGCGCCTCTGTGCCAGCCGCGATCGGCGTTGCGGCGACCGAGTTTTTGCCATTCAACGCCCTTCGCGCCGCGGCACAACGTTCGAGCTCGACCTTGCTCGCGAGCTCGGTCACCTCGATTTCTCAGTTGAGCTCGACGCCGCTCGAGCAGCGGCTGGCGCGCATCCTCGAGGTCAATAGCCGACTCGTCGGCGAGCATGACTTGGCGCGCTTGACCGAGCGCGTGACGGACTATGCCGTCGAGCTCGCGCGTGCCGAGCACGGTTTCGTGCTGCTCAAGTCGGAATCGGGAGCGCTCACCGTGCACACGTCGCGCTCGCGCGCGGGGGACGCGGCGCACGCCGAGTTCTCGCGTTCGATCGGCGAAAAGGTGGTTGCCAGCAGCGAGCCGGTGCTGACGATGAACGCGCAGAGCGACACGCGCATGGCAAGCTTCGCGTCGGTACACCAGATGATGCTGCAGTCGGTGGTGTGCGTGCCGATTCTAGCGCCCGCGGGCGACGCAATCGGAGCCCTCTACCTCGAAACTCGACTTCGCCCGGGTGCCCATTTCGAGCGAGAATTGCCGACTTTGCAGGCATTCGCCGACCAAGTCGCGATTGCGCTCGAGAACGCGCGCTTGATCAACGAGAACCGCGAGCGCGCCGACGCACTCGGCAAGGCCAACGACGAGCTCGAGGAAGCGCACTCGCGACTGCGCGAGTTGCTCGATGGGCGCACCGAGCAGCTCAAGCGCGCCCGCCAAAAATTGCGCGACGCTCGCGAGACACTCTACGGTCACTTCGGCTACCAAGGTTTGGTCGGCACGAGCGAAGCGATGCGGCGCGTGTACTCTCTGGTCGAGCGCGTGCAAGCCACGGAGATCCCCGTGCTCATCACCGGCGAGAGCGGAACCGGCAAAGAAGTCGTGGCCCGCGCGATTCATGGCGCATCGCCGCGCGCGAAGAACCGCGTGCTCGGGGTCAATTGCGGCGCGATCCCCGAAAATCTGCTCGAGAGCGAGCTGTTTGGGCACGTGAAAGGTGCATTTACCGGCGCGGATCGCGAGCGCAAAGGCCTCTTCCGCGAGTGTCAGGGAGGCACGATCTTGCTCGACGAGATCGGCGAAACACCGCTCAAAATGCAGGCGGGGCTCTTGCGCGTGCTGCAAGAGAAGCGAGTGCGTCCGGTCGGCGGCAATCACGAAGAAGAGATCGACGTGCGCATCTTGTTCGCGACCAATCGCGATTTGGCACAGATGGTCGCAGAAGGTTCGTTCCGCGAAGATCTCTACTACCGAATTCACGTCGTCGAGGTGCACGTGCCCGCGCTGCGCGAACGACCGGAAGACATCCCGCAGCTCGTCGATCACTTCTTCGGGCTATTCGCGGCGCGCTACAAGCGGGAGAAGAACGGTGTCACCAAAGAGGCTTTGCAGCGCCTGGCGCAATATTCCTGGCCGGGCAACGTGCGTCAGCTCGAGAACGTGCTGCTCAACGCGTGGATCCTGAGCGAGGATCTGATGCTCGACGCGAGCGACTTCGACATGCCGGACGGATGGACCGCGAGCGCAGCCGTCGCGCGACCGAACCGTGAGCGTGAAGCTCCGCCACGCGCGGCGACGATCAAGCTGCGCAAGGGCACCGTCTCCGAACATCGCCGCGAGGAGCGAGACCGCATTCTCGAGGCGCTGCGCGAGAGCAATTGGAACCGGGTCAAAGCCGCAGAAATCAGCGGTATTCCGCGGCGCACCTTTTACCGACGGCTACGCGAATACGGCATTCAGTAGCGCTTCAGGACACGCCGAGCTGCTTCAACTTCTTGTGCAGCCCTTCGCGCGTGATGCCAAGGCTCTTGGCCGCCGCAGTCTTGTTGTTGCCGTGATCGCGCAAGGCTTCGATCAAGATATGGCGCTCGACTTGGTCGACCATTTCTTTGAGCGAACCTTTGGCAGCCCCGGCACTGAGCAGCACGGTTTCGATCTGCCGCACGCGCGGGCTCAATAGCTCGGGCGTGATGAAGCCGCCGTCTTCGGCTTGGATCACCAGGCGTTGCACTTCGTTTTCGAGCTCGCGCACATTGCCCGGAAAGTCGTAGCTGCTCAGCGTTTCGAGCGTGTCTTGCGCGAAACCGAGCACGGATTTGCCCATTTCGCGCGTGTAGCGCGCGAGGAAAAAGTTGGCGAGCGGCGCGATGTCGTCGCGGCGTTCGCGGAGTGGTGGCACGCGCAGTGGGAACACTTTCAAACGATAGTAAAGGTCTTCGCGAAAGCGCCCTGCCTTCACTTCGCTCTCCAAGTTGCGATTGGTGGCAGCGACGATGCGCACGTTGACTTGCTTCGATTGTGTAGCGCCGACGGGGCGAATCTCGCCTTCTTGCAAGGCACGGAGCAGCTTCGCTTGAAGCGAGAGCGGCATTTCGCCGAGCTCGTCGAGGAACAACGTCCCGCCGTCGGCGATCTCGAACAGGCCTTTTTTCTCGTCCGTCGCGCCGGTGAACGCGCCGCGCTTGTGCCCGAAGAGCTCGCTCTCCAGCAGATTTTCGGGAAACGCTGCGCAGTTTTGCGCGACAAAAAGCCTGTCTTTGCGCTTCGAGCGGTAGTGAATCGCCGAGGCCACGAGCTCCTTGCCGGTGCCGGTTTCGCCTTCGATCAGCACGCTGACCTTGGTGTCGACGACTTTGTCGATCATGCGGAGCAGCTCGCCCATCGCTTTGCTCTCACCGATGATTTGCACTTCGCCGCTCTTCGCGCGCTCTTTGCCGCGCAGATACTGATTTTCTTTCTTCAGCTCGGCGCGGGCGAGGCTCAATCGTTGAATTAGTTCGGCGTTGGCGATCGCGAGCGACGCGCTCACGGCTAAAACGCCAAGAGCGTCCACGTCGCGTGCTTCGAACATCGCAGGCGCGTCGCGGTTGTCGATCTGCACTACGCCGAGGATCTCTTGGTCTTTCCAGAGCGGCACGCCGATCGTGCTGCGGATGCTCGCGCCGAGCAGTGATTCGGAGCTGAACGCTTCGCTCGGCGCGTCCGCCGCCAACACCGCGGCTCGCTCCGAAATCACTTTACGCACCACGCTGCGCGTGAGACGCACCGTGGCCTCGGGTGCGCGCGGCCCTTCGGGCCCCCGCAGTCGCGTTACGACCGGCACGAATCCGGCAAATTTCGAGGGTTTTTCGCCGTCCACATCGTTTCGCAACACGACCGTCGCGTGCGTAGCTCGCGGCACGAGCAAGAGCGCGGCATCGGCGATGCCCTGAACGACATCGCTGACGCCGTCGTGGCTCACGACCTCGCGTAATGCCTGCACCAAGAGCCGCAGTCGGTCCGAATTTTCGCCGACGGCGGGTGCGACTTTGCCGAGCTCGTTCAGCGGCCGGAGCAACGAGACTTCGAGCGTATCGCGATCCCGTTCGAACTGGACGTTGAGCGCAGTGCCTTCGCCGCCTTGGCCGCCGAGCTCGACGCGATCTCCCGGCGCGAGTGCGATCGAGCGAGCGCCGTCGCCGAGCGGGTGCGTT
>DASYCL010000002.1:0-14745 GCA_036500245.1 Polyangiaceae bacterium
GGCAGCGGCGCGCCGGTGGTGCCGAGCGCGCGCACACCTTGCAAATTGCAGCGCTCGCCCGGCTCGATGCCGCCCTTCTGACACGCGAGCAAATACGGCGCGCTGACGCCGAAATACGTGATTTTCTCGGCCTCGGCCAAGCGCCACAGCGCGTACAAATCCGGAAAAGCCGGACTGCCGTCGAAGAGCAACACGCGGCTTCCCACCAAGAGCCCCGAAACGAGCATGTTCCACATCATCCAACCGGTTGTGGAAAACCAGAAGAACGTGTCGGCTTCGCCGAGATCCAGGTGCAGCGCGAGCGCCTTCAGTTGCTCGAGCAACACTCCGCCATGACCATGCACGATCGGCTTCGGCAAGCCCGTCGTGCCCGAAGAATACAAAACCCAAATCGGGTGCTCGAACGGCACCGCTTCGAACGCGAGCGGCTCGTAGTCCCGCAATAGCTCGGAAAAATCGAGCGAGTCGGCGAGCTCGGGTCCAGCGCCGACTTTCACCGTCGCGACCAAGCTCGGCAACCCAGCGACGATCGCGCGGACGTCCGCGGCGCGATCGAAGGTTTTTCCGCCGTACTCGTAGCTCGTGATCGTGAGCAGCAGCTTGGGCTCGATTTGGCGGAAGCGATCGAGCACGCTCGCGACGCCGAATTCGGGCGCGCAGCTCGACCAAATTGCGCCGAGGCTCGCTGTTGCCAAAAACGCGATCAAGGCTTCACCGCCGTTCGGCAAGAGCGCTGCCACGCGATCGCCCTTGCCCACGCCGAACCGCTTCAGGCCGGCGCGCGCGAACGCGACGTCACGTGCGAGCTCGGTGCGCGTCCAAGTTCGACGCGCGCCGTTCTCTGAACGCGCGATGACGGCAACTTCGTCGCCGGTTTCACGCAGCGCGTGCTCGGCATAGTTGAGCGTTGCGCCTGCAAACCAACGCGCGTGGGGCAAGCCGCCGTCGAGCAGCGAAACCGGGGGCGCATGGAATGTCACCGCGAAATACTCGGCAATCGAAGCCCAAAACTCGCCCACTTCGCGCACCGACCAGTCGTACGCGCTCGCGTAATCCGCAAAAGCGAGGCCGCGCGTGCGGTTCAGAAACGCGAGGTAGTCGTGCATGCGGCTCGAGCGCCGCTGCTCTTCCGTGGGCCGCCAAAGGATCTGCCCTTCTGCCACGCTCTCGCTCATGCTGCGCTTCACTTTGCCCCTCGCGCACGCAAAAAGCCACACACCGTGGCCGCTACCGGGTTAAATTGAAACACGCCATGGAAAACCCGCTGCTCTCGCGATCCCGACCCATCGCGTTCGATCACATTCGCGCCGAACACGTCGAGCCCGCGGTGCGCGAGCTTCTCGCCGAGACCACGGCGGCGATTGACGTGATTGCAGCCGCCGCAGGGCCGTTCAGCTACGATTCGACGCTCGGTGCGCTCGAACGCTCGTCCGAAAAACTCGAGTTTGCGATGTCGCTGGTCGAGCATCTCGAAAGCGTGAGCACCACGCCCGCGTTGCGCGAGGCGTACAACGCGGTGCTCCCGGACGTGAGCGCGCTGTGGTCGAGCATTCCGCTCAATCCGGGACTCTGGCGCGTGCTCGCCGAATTCGCAAAGACCGACGAAGCGCGCGCGCTCGAGCCGACGCGGCGCCGCTTCTTGGACAAAACCTTGGCTGATTTCCGGCGCAACGGCGCGGAGCTCGACGACGCGAAGAAAGCCGAGCTCAAGGAAATCGATCGCGAGCTCAGCCTACTCACCACGCGTTTTTCGCAGAATTTGCTCGACTCGAGCAACGAGTTCGAAATCGTGATCGAGAACGAAGTCGAGCTCGCCGGTCTTCCCGTCTCCGCCAAGCTCGCCGCGCAAGACAGCGCCAAGCAAAAAGGCAAAGTCGGTTATCGCTTCACGCTGCAAGCGCCGAGCCTCACCGCGGTTTTGACCTACGCCGATGATCGCTCGCTGCGCGAGCGCATCTGGCGCGCGCAGAACACGCGCGCAACTTCTGGCGCTCACGACAATCGGCTGCTGATCGCCAAAATCCTCGAGCTGCGGAAAGCAAAAGCGGTGATCCTCGGCTTCTGCGATTTCGCCGACTTGTTGCTCGACGATCGCATGGCTAAAACCGGCGCTGACGCTCAGCGCTTCGTGGGCGAGTTGCGCGAGCGCACGCAAAGCGCGTTCGAACGGGAAAATCGCGAGCTCCGTCAGTTCTGTCAGGAGCTCGAGGGCAAAGAAGCGCCAGCGCTCGAGCCGTGGGACGTGACGTACTACGCGGAAAAGCTGCGCCGCGCGCGCTTCGCGCTCGATGAAGAAGAACTGCGCGCGTACTTCCCAGCCGAGCTCGCGCTGCACGGCGCGTTCACGCTCGCGCAACGTCTTTACGGCCTGCGCATCGAAGCCGCGAGTGGAGTGCCGGGCTGGGATCCGGAAGTGCGCGCCTACCGCTTGAGCGACGAAAACGGCGCTGAGCTCGGCACGTTCTACGTCGATCTCTACCCGCGCGAGAACAAACGCAGCGGCGCGTGGATGCACGGGTTGATCGCTGCCGTGCCACCGCAGCCGAATTTGGCTGTATTTTGCCTGAACGCAAGTCCGCCCGCTGGCAATCGTCCATCTCTATTGTTGCATCGAGACGTCGAAACGTTGTTCCACGAGTTCGGGCATTTGCTGCATCACTGCTTGAGTCGAGTGAGTGTGCGGAGCTTGGCCGGCACGCGCGTGGCGCAAGATTTCGTCGAACTGCCGTCGCAGATTATGGAAAATTGGTGTTCGGAGCGAGAGGCGCTGGATCTGTTCGCGCGGCACTACGAGACGAACGAGCCGCTGCCGGCGGTCTTGCTCGAGCGAGTCACCCGTGCACGCACGTTCCGCGCCGCCAACATGCAAATGCGCCAGCTTGGCTTCGCCACAGTCGACTTGGCGCTGCACATCGACTACTCACCTGACAAAGACGGCGATGTGATGGCCTACGCGCGCGATATCTTGCAAAAGCACGCAGTGGCGCCCTTTCCCGAAGACTACGCGATGCTTGCTGGCTTCTTGCATTTGTTCGGGCACCCTGTCGGCTATGCCGCCGGGTACTACTCGTACAAATGGGCAGAAGTGCTGGATGCAGACGCATTCGGCCGTTTCAAGGCGGAGGGCGTGCTCAGTCGAAGTGTCGGGCAAGAATTCAAGGAGCGTGTGCTTTCGCGCGGAGACAGCGCAGATCCGATGGATTTGTTCATCGCGTTTCGCGGCCGAAAGCCGCGCGTGGACGCCTTACTCGAGCGTCAGGGCTTGCTCTGATGGCAGCACGCGCGACTCAAATCGCGATCGCGATCGGCGGAGCATTCGGCGCCTTCGTCGCGCTGATTGGCTCACCGAACACGCCGACCGCAGCGCCGCCTACAGTTGCATCGGGGAGCGCTTTGCCGATGCGTCCGTTGAACGCACTCGCGCGCGCACCGGCTGCTGCCGCATCGAGCGCGCGACCGCTCGCGGTTTCACTCTCTGCAGCATCCGCCGCGAGCACACCACCGAGCCCGACGGCAGCGGCGAGCGTGACGGCGAGCCCCGCACCCGCCACGGCTCCGAGCGCGGTGATCCCCAGTGCTGCGTCAAGCGCGGATGCGACTCCACTTCCGGACAACAAAGACGCGCTGCTCCGCGCCGAAATGCATTGCGATCAAAAGGACGCCGCCTCTTGCATCGTGGCAGCGCGCGCTTACGAGGCAGGCAGCACCGGCGTGAAGGATGCCGATAAAGCCGCGAAATACCGCAAAATTGCGCTCACTTTGTGGATCAGCCAATGTGACCACAACTCAGCAGCCGCGTGCGCCACGCTCGCCGAGATGTATCGCAACGCACGCGGCGTACCGCAAAGCGACAAGAACGCGGATGCCTTGCTCACACGCACGCGCGAGCTCTGTCACTACAACGACGCGCCCGTATGCCACACGCTACCGAGCCCGTGAGCCCGATTCAAAACAAGCACGGCAAGAGCGCGCGCCGGCGGACGGGATAGAGCTCGCTGCCAGCCTCGCCCGTGAATGCCTTTTTGTACGCAACATGCCGCGTGTGTGCCCACGCGCCCAAGATGCCCGCGCCGACCAGCATGAACAGAGCTCCGGCGATCGTCTGCGTGAGCAGGTTGAAGCCGACCCACGACAAGATCTCGCACAGGTAATGTGGACACGATATCCACTCGAACAAGAAGCCCCGCGGGATCGATTTTTCGCTCGTGCGCGCGGCGCGCAGATTCCGCAGCATCCAATGGGCACGCGCGTTTCCCGCCTCTGCCAAGACGAAGACGGCAAGTCCAGCTATTTGCTGGGCGAACGCGGGCGCGTGGTGCGTCGTGGCCGCGAGCGACCACGCGATCCAGGTGCCAAACCCCCAATAATAAATGTACTCGGTGAGGTAATCGCCGGGGAGAATGCGGGGCTTGCTGTAGCGATGCACGAACGCCGACTCGAGCGTGCGACGCAAGAAATGCGCGCACCACAAGAGCGCGCCGAGCTTCGCGTTCAAACTCAAGCTCGATCCTTGCACTTGCATGCGCCAGCCGATCATGAGCACGAATACGATCAGCGCGAACGAATAGCTCAGCACGTTGTGAACGCGCGCCTTCATGCTCACTCGACTCGCGTGTTGCGATCGGCCGCGTAGCTGACGCCGATGGCCTTGCGCCATTGATCGAGCGCACGTGCGTTGCCGAGTGAATCCGCGTGGCTCATTTCGCGGGCTTCGCGGCGCTCGATTTGCGCCGCCACCGCGTCCACTTCGTAGACGTAGAGCGGATCGGGCGCGTCCACGCGAATCACTTCGTTTGGGCGCTCGGGGCGTTCGATCACGATTTCGGTGCTGCCACCCTCGCGCGCGGGCAAAAATGGATCGTCGACCAAGATCGACCCAGCGCGACCGAACACGCGCACGACATTGTGACGCTTGAGCTGCACACCCGTCGCGAGCGAAGCCACGATCTCGCCTGGAAATTTCAAGATGGCGACCGCGTGTTCGTCCACGCGCGATTGCTCGCCGACATGACCGAGGCCGAACACCTGCTCGGGATCGGCGAACGGCGCGCCCGTGGCCGCGCCCGCCAAAAGCCGTGAAATGGAGACCGGATAACAACCGACATCGAGGATGCCGCCGCCGCCGAGTTGGTTGTCGAGCAAGCGGCTCGAAAGCGGAAAATCCCCGTCGAAACCAAATGAAGCTTCGATCGCGTGCACGCGGCCAATCGCGCCGTTCTTCACGAGCTCGACGAGCTTCTTGGTTTGCGGCGCAGAGCGGTACATGAATGCTTCCATCAAGAAGACGCCGTTCACGCGCGCGGCATCGATGATTTCGGTGACCTCGCTGAGGTTCATGCCGAGCGGCTTCTCGCACAAAATGTGCTTCTTCGCCCGGGCGGCGAGCAGCGACCAATGCGCGTGCGAAGGGTGCGGCGTCGCGATGTACACGACGTCGACCTCGGGATCGGCAAACAGAGCTTCGTAACTGCCGTACGCGCGCGGCGCGGAAAATTCGCGCGCGAAGGTTTGCGCGGTCGCCTCGCTGCGACTGCCAACAGCGACGAGCTCCCCGGTGTTCGAACGGGCGAGCGCTTCGGCGAGCGTGCGCGCGATGCGGCCCGTGCTGACGATTCCCCAGCGTAGTTTTCGAGCTGTCATGACGAGCGGCGGTGTTATACCGGACTCTCACGGAGGAGTGTAAATGGGCAAGCTCAACGTCGCCTTGATCGGCTATCAATTCATGGGCAAGGCGCACAGCAACGCTTGGCGCCAGGTCGCGCATTTCTTCGAATTGCCACGTCAACCCGTGCTCAAAGTCGTGTGCGGGCGGGACGCGAACGCCGTCGCGAAAGCCGCTGGCGAGCTCGGCTTCGACGAGCACGCGACCGATTGGCGTCGCGTCATCGAACGCAAAGACATCGACATCGTCGACATCTGCACGCCCGGCGATTCGCACCGTGACATCGCAGTGGCGGCCGCGGAGGCCGGCAAAGTCGTATTTTGCGAGAAGCCGCTCGCGAACACGCTCGGTGAAGCCGAAGCGATGCTCGCCGCCGTCGAGCGCGCGGGCGTCTTGCACATGCTGTGTCACAACTATCGCCGCGTGCCCGCCGTGGTGCGCGCGCACGAAATCATTCAAGCTGGGACGCTCGGAAAAATTCGGCATTTCCGCGGCGAGTATTTGCAAGATTGGATCGCGGACCCGACGTTTCCGCGCGTTTGGCGGCTCGAGCGCAAAAAGGCCGGCTCCGGCGCGCTCGGTGACATCGGCTCGCACGTGCTCGACTTGGCGCGTTTTTTGGTCGGCGAAATCCGCGACGTGTGCGGGCTCCTACATACGTTCGTGCACGAGCGCCCACTTCCCGGCACGAAAACGCTCGCACCCGTGGACGTAGACGACGCGGCACTCGCCCTGTTGCGCTTCGAGAACGGCGCGATCGGCACGCTCGAAGCGACGCGCTTCGCAACCGGACGAAAGAACCACAACCGCTTCGAAATCAACGGCGAAAAAGCCAGCTTGGTCTTCGATCTCGAGCGTTTGAACGAGCTCGAGCTCTACCTCGAAGAGGGCAAAGACAGCGGCTTTCGCCGCATCCTCGTGACCGACCCGCAGCACCCGTACGTCGCTGCGTGGTGGCCGCCGGGGCATCTGCTCGGCTACGAGCATTCGTTCACGCACACCGTTTTGGATTTGGTGCGCGCGATCGAAACGCAGACTTTGCCTACGCCGAACTTCGCAGACGGCGTCAAAAATCAACGCTTGCTCGACACGATCGAGCAAAGCTCGGGCCGCGGTTTTTTTCCCGTGTAGCGTTAGCGTTCCACGTTGCGCGTTTGAGCGAACAAGCGCTCCGCTTCACCGATCACGCGCGAGTACGGATCGAAGCGTTCGTCACTCTGTGCCTCGCGCGAGGCTGGCGCGAGCGAACGATTACCGGATTGGAGCAGCACCGAGACGACGCTCGAAGCGCGAACCCCGCGATCGACGCGCACGCCCGCGCGCTCCGCAAGCAGATCGACCAAGCGATCCAAGTCTTGCGCCGGACTCTCGCTACGTTGATCGAGCGCGGCGAAATCGAAGCTGCGAGCGTCGATGCGCGCGATCCAAAGCACGGTCGCGAAATGCAGATCCGCGGCGGCAAAGGCTTCGAAATTGCTGACCGGTAGCGATTCGCGGAATACTTGCACGTCCGCCGTGCTCGGCACGACGGCGCGGAACGTCGAGCTCGAGCTACCCGGCGTCAGCGAGCGCCCGGGGACTTGGCCGAGTTGGACTTCGCCGCGCACGATGCAGCTGAGCGCGCCGAACGGGATCGGCATTTCGCGCTCGCGCAGGTGCAGCACCAGCTCTGCGTCGCGGATGGCGAGCGAGCGGATCGTGACCATGCGACGCACCGGATCGTGTGCCACTTCGCGCGGCACGACGAACGCAGGAAAGCCGTCCGCGCGCAGCCGGCGCGTGAGTTCGGTTGCCTGACCTTCGTCGGCTAGCGCGCGCACGATGCCCCACACGCCTGGTTTCACGCGCGATTTCAGATCGTACGCGACCATGCCCGTGGCATGCGCTAGCCGCGCATACGAGTCGTTCGTGCCGTCGAAGCTCGGCGCAAGCATCACGAGCATGCACGACTCCGTGCCCGCACGCGGCGAACTTCCGTCCGAACTTGGCTCACGACCGCACCAGCTTACCCGAAAAAATGACCGCTTCTGAGCACACGCGCCAGCACGACGCGCTCTTCGATAAGCAGTTCGGCAAGCGGCCCAGCTCAGTTTCCAGGTTTTTTACCTGGATCACCGAGCCCGGCGATTCTCGACGGTCAGTTCCTGAGCACAGCTTCGAGGCTAGTTACACCCCTCCCCCTTCGTCGGACCCAAATCAGCCCATTGGATCGGGCCGTCATCCACGCCCCAGCGATCATTGGTGAAGCTTTCGACATCGATCAACTCGTCCGCGCTGCCCTTATTTTGTGTGCAGCAGCCGTCGCAGTCGTTGTCGCCGCACTCGTCGATCGCTGTCACGACGATCGTGTTCGAGCCCGACTTCAAGCACAAGTCGTGGAGTTTGAGCGTCTTCAAATCCGGAAACACGGCCACGATGTTGTGCGTCTTCACCCAATCGAGTGATTCGGTTTTGTTGCACGCGGCGAACTCACCCTCGTACATGCAGCCGCTGTATTGAATGCACTCCGCGCTGCCAGGCTCGGGGTACGAAGTGAAGTTCGTCTTGTTTGCACTCTTCCAAACCAAGCCGGGCGCGTCGCAACCCGCGCTCGGCGCGCCGCCGTTCGCGGCGCCGCCGTTCGCGGATCCCGCATTCGAGCTGCCGCCGTTGGTCGCGCCGCCGTTCGACGAACCGCTCGCGCTGCTGCCGCCGTTCGCAGTCGAGCCGCCGTTGCTCGACGCGCCGCCGGAACCGGACACGCTCGTGTTGCCGCCGCTCGACTGACTGCCGCTTTGCCCGTTCGACGAACCGCTCATTCCCGTGCTCGACGAGCCGCCGTAGTTCGTCGCGCTCCCGCTCACGCCGGTGCTCGACGAGCCGCCGCCACTCGTCGTGCTCGAACCGCCGCTGTTCGTACCCGTGTTCGTGCCCGCGCTCGAATTCGCACTCGAGCCTGACGTCGGCTCGGACGAGCTGCAACCCGCGCCGAAAAACGCCATGCCGGCGGCGAGCACACAGCTCAACGAAACAGCCACTCTCAATCGAATCATCGCATCCTCCGGAAGCCGGCAAAAACGCGCGAATCGAGCGCGCAGTCGAGGATGGCCAGCGCCGCTGCCAATCGTCGAAAAAAAGCGCTCGCCAGAAAAAATCGCGCGCAGGACGCGCCGCGCTTCCGTGAATCGACAATTTTTCGGTTCGAGCGGTGCGCGGCAAACTCGAAATTGAGCTGGCGAGACGCTTCATGCGCCGGCAACCTTGAGACGGCGTGGCCTCACGTTTCATTTTTTGGTTGGGGTTTGCCTGGTGCGGCCTTGTCGTCGCATGTTCGTCGGGTACGCCAAGTATCGAGCGCGCGGCTCGGCCGAGCACGGCGTTCGAGCCCGTTTCAGAGCGCGTCTACGCCGCCAAAGTGAAAAACATTTTGCTCGGGCTGCCACCGACGGACGCCGAAGTCGCAGCCGTCGAAGCCGACCCCGGCGCGCTCTCACCGCTCGTCGACTCGTGGCTGAAGGAGCCCGAATACCAGCGCAAAATGCGCCGGTTCCTCGAGCTCGCGTTTCAGCAAACGCAGATCAACGCGAACGACTTTGCCGACGAAGTGCACGGTCAGCTCGGCCTGAACGACAGCACGACCCCGCTTCTACTCGAGAACGCCGAAGAAAGCTTCGCGCGCACGGTGCTCGAGCTCGACGCCGAAGGTCGCCCGTTCACCGAAGCCATGAGCACGACGCGCTTGATGATGACGACTGCGCTAAAAGAATTCTACGCATTCCTCGACACGGTCGAAATCGACGACGACGCAAACACCTTCGATCACTATCGCGCGACTCACCTCGACGCGCAGATCGTCGCCGAAGCCGCACAAGGCCCGATTCCAATTTCCGAAACACTCGACGCCACGAGCCCCAATTATCTTCACTGGTACAATCCCGATGTGGCGACTGCGCTCGCGGAGATCCCGGGTTGCCGCCAAGATCCGATGAATCTGCCGAACCAAGCCGTCACGCTACATTGGCTTTTGCTCGGCTCGCTCGACGGCCGCACATTGCGGGACGGCTCACTGTGTCCGGTTTTTCCCGGTTCAGCGAGCGCTTCGCAATTTGCCGTCAGCGACTTCTCGGATTGGTCAATGGTCGCGCTGCGCGCCCCGGGCCCCAATGAAGCGACGAGCACGTTCTTCGATTTGCCGGCGCTGCGCGCGGCGCGCGAGCTCGTGCTTTCGATGCCGCGCTCAGGCTTCTTCAGCACGCCCGCGTTCTTCGCCAATTTCCCGACCAATGTCAGCAATCAAATGCGCGTGACCACGCAGCAAGCGCTGATCGTCGCCACCAACTCCTTCTTCGACGGCACGGACACGACCGCGCCCTCGAGCACACCAGGGCTCGATGCTGCGCACGCCGGAAGCGCCGCCTGCGTCGGTTGTCATCAGTTGCTCGACCCGACGCGTTCGATCTTGGCCGCCACTTGGTCGTGGAACTATCACAACCAACAAGATCCCGCGTTCAGCTCAGAGCCCGGCTTGTTCGCGTTTCGCGGCGTGGTCGCGCCGGTGCACTCCGTCGCGGACTTCGGCGCGCTGCTCGCCACGCATCCACTCGTTGCGCCCGGCTGGGTGCAGAAGCTCTGTTACTACGTGAACTCCGCGCCGTGTTCCGAGCAAGATCCGGAATTTTCGCGCGTCGTCGCGCTGTTTCGCAGCTCGAACTATTCGTTCAGCGCCCTCGTCAAAGCGTTCGTCACTTCGCCGCTCGTGACCTACGCCAAAGAAACCGAGAGCGCTCGCGCGAGCGGCGAGGTCGTCGCGATCGCGCGGCGCGATCACCTGTGCGCCGCGCTCGACGCGCGACTCGGCTTGGTCGACGTGTGCGGGCTCAGCGCCCAAAGCCAACTCGCGGCGACGGGCAGCATCGCGGAAATCGGTTCCGGCTTGCCCGCCGATGGTTATGGCCGCGGCGCGGTCGTCCCGATTTTGCCGAGCGAGCCGAGTTTGTTCTTTCGCGCGGGCGTCGAGAATTTATGCGAGTTCGCTGCCACGCAAGTGATCGATCCCGCGCCCGGGAGCGGCTTCGCGCGCTGGACCAGCGACGACCCAGAAACGGCGATCGGGGACTTCATTTCTGGGTTGATGGCGCTCACGGCGTCCGATCCGCGCGAGGCCCCGGCGCGCGCGCTACTCGAAGCGCATTTTCAGAGTGCGATCGCCAAAGACGGAATCAGCGCGACCGATGCGCTACGCTCCACGTTCGTCGTCGCGTGCCTCTCACCGAGTCTGGTTTCGATCGGCCTGTGAGCGGGAATAAAACGGCGCTGGGGCACAAACGCGCTGCGCGCCGCGGCGCGGAAAGGCGCGTTTGGCACGCGGCTCGGTCGTGGTAAGTGTCGCGGCGATGCGCACGCCGATTCACCTCTTCTGTTTCGCGTTCGCGAGCGCGCTCGCGCTCTCGGGCACCTCCTTCGCCGCCGGCCCAGATTCGACGACGAAACCCCACAGCTCGAAGAAAACGAAGAAGAAGCACCAATCACACGCCACGCTCCAAGCCGGCAAAAAGAGCAAAGCGCTGAGCGGCAAGAGCCATCCGATCGCGGCCGCTGCGAGCAACGCCAAAGCCGCGCCGCCGAAGGAGACCGCGCCGGATCCGGCGGTCGTTTCGCTGGAGCGCTTCGGCATGTCGATTCAGCGCAGCACGCTCGACAACGGCCTGCGCGTCGTGTTGAACCCGGATCACGCAGCGCCGACCGTCGCGGTTTCGGTGACCTATGGCGTCGGTTCGAGCAGCGAAGTCGAAGGCCGCACCGGCTTTGCGCACTTGTTCGAACACATGATGTTTCAAGGCAGCAAACACGCCGCCAAAGGCGAACACTTCACCTTGATTTCGGATCGCGGCGGCACACTCAACGGCACCACCAACAGCGATCGCACGAACTACTTCGAAGTCTTGCCCGCGAGCGAGCTCGAGCTCGCGCTCTGGCTCGAATCCGATCGCATGCGCTGGCTCGCGGTGACGCCGGAGAATTTCGAAAATCAGCGCGCGGTGGTCGAAGAAGAATACCGCATGCGCATCGCCAATCAGGCCTACATGCCGGGCATGTTGCGGCTCGGCGAGCTCGTATTTCAGGGCTACGCGCCGTACGCGCACCCGACGATCGGCTCGATGGCGGATCTCGATGCCGCGAAATTTGAGTGGGTCAAGGCTTTCCACGACTCGCACTACGGCCCAGACGATGCCGTGCTCACCATCGCCGGCGACTTCGACACCGATCAAGCGATGGCCCTAGTGCAAAAGTATTTCGCGCCTGCCGAGCGCAAGAATCCGCCCGCGCTCGTGTTCGCGCCGATGCCCGAAAAGCCGAACGCGAGCCGCGCCACGCTCGACGACACCAACGCGCGCACGCCCGGCTTCATCTACGGTTTCATGATCCCGCCTTCGCGCACGCCGGATCACTACGCGCTCGAACTCGCCACGACCTTGCTCGCGGACGGCGAGAGCTCGCGCCTCTACAAGAAGCTCGTCCACGATCGCGCCGTCGCCGAACGCGTCTCGGCTTGGACCGACGATCACAAAGGTCCCGATCAATTCAGCGTCATGGCCGTGCTCACGGACAAGGGCAAGCTGCCCGACGTCGAAGCGGCGATCGACGCGGAGCTCGCGCAGCTGCGCAAGACGCCGCCCAGCGCCGCTGAGCTCGAAAAAGCCAAAAAACGGCTGCGTTCGAGCTTCGTGTTCGGGTTGCAAACCAACAACGGCCGCGCGATTCAACTCGGTGAGTTCGAATCGTACTGGGGCGATGCGCGCTTGCTGGCGCACGAGCTCTCGCAGTACCTCGCCGTCACGCCCGAGGCCGTGCAGCAAGCGGCCGCTCGCTACCTCACGCCGGAGCGTCGCTCTCTAGTCGAAATTCTGCCTGCCGCGAAGGGAGGCAAGCCGTGAGCGCCTCATCCATGTCGATCCGAATTGCTTCGTCGCGTTTGATCTGTCTCGCTTCACTCGCGTTCGCAGCCGCAAGTTGTGCCGCGCCGCCGCCTGTAGCCAAGCCGCCGGTCGCCGCTGCATCGGTAGCGCCGCCGCCACCCGCGCCGCCCGCCGATCCACTCGCGAATCCGCCGCCGCCCGGCGTCACGCAAGACAAACCCTTCCCGGCTATTGCGCACTCGAAGCTCGACAATGGGCTCGAGCTCCGCGTCGTCACGCGCAAGAACTATCCGATCATCGAGCTTCGTTTGGTTTTATTTTCTGGGGTTGCCAGTGACGGCAAAGAGCCCGGAGTGGCCGCGGTCGCCGGCGAGTTGATGAAAGCCGGCGGAGCCGGACCATGGAACGCCGCGGAGCTCGCGGAACGCGCGGAATCGCTCGGCGCGAACCTCGAAGTTTCGACCGAGCGCGACTCGACGCGCATCTCGATCGGCGTCACGACCGGCGATTTCGACGCCGCGCTCGATCTGCTCGGCGCAGTCGCGCAAAAGCCGCGCTTCGCCCCGATCGAGTTCGACAAGTTGAAGCAACGCGAGCTCGAGCGCGTGAAAAACGCGGCCAAGGCGAGCGCGGGCTGGGCCGCGTCGATGGTGCTCTATCGCGAGCTATTCGATCTGCCGACGGCAGTGCACCCCTACTCGCACTACGACGCCAAGCCGTCCGAGCTCGACAAAATCACCCTGCAGAGTTGTAAGCGCTGGTATCAAACCAACGTCACGCCCGAGAACGCGACGCTGATCGTCGCGGGCGACATCGACGCAGCGACCGCGGAAGCCGCCGCCAAACGCGTGTTTTCGACTTGGAAAGGCGAACGCCCGAGCGCCGCAGTGTTTCAAACGCCGCTGCCGTCCCAAGATCGCACGGTCTGGCTGGTCGATCGCCCGCACAGCCAACAAAGCCAGATTTACGTGGCCGGCCTCGGTCCCGAGCGCTCCACGCCGTCGTGGCCGGCGCTTGCGGCGGCCAACCAAATCCTCGGCGGCGGCGTCGCGGGCCGCTTGTTCTTGGACGTGCGCGAGAAACGCTCACTCGCGTACGGCACGGGCTCGAGCCTGGAAGAGCCCGCGCACAGCCAAGCGCCGATCGTGCTTTCGGCCGGTACGCAAACCGCAAAGACGGGCCTTGCCGTCCAAGCCTTGCTCGAAAATCTCGACAAGATGGCGAGCGCGCCGCCGACCGACGCCGAGGTCGGCATGGCTTCGCGCTATCTCTCGGATAGCTTCCTATTCCGCACCGAGACCGTCGGCGCAGTGGCGGATCTCACGGCGAAGCTCGCCGTGCTCGGCTTGCCCGACGACTACTACGACGAGTACCGGCAAGCCGTGCGCAAGCTCGACAAGGGCGCGGTGTACGCGGCCGCGCAGCACTGGTTGTCGTTCAAGAACCCGGTCATCGTCGTGGCCGGAGACGCGGCGCGCATCGGCAAGCCACTCTCGCACTTCGCCAAAGTCGTGGTGATCGATCCCGAGCACGACTTCCAACCGGGCAAGCAGCTGCCAATGGATCCAAATCAAGCGCTCGAAAGCGCGCCGGAAGCGCCGCCGCCGCTGACAGCGCCGCCAGGCGCGAAGCCCGCGAGCGCACCCAAAGCTCCGCCGCCCGCGCTACCTAAGAAGTAAAGCGCGTCAGCGCGCGTCTCGGGCTCAGCCTCCAGCGTCGAATTTCGGCGTCTCGCACTTGTTCGCGAGCTGAAACGCGGTCGCCATTGTGCACAAGACTGTGGACTCACCGGGGATAACCCGTTCGAGATTTGCGGGTTGGTTCGGGATGACCTGTTCAGGGCTCACTTTCGTTCAGTAGAACGACCGAAAATAGGCCTTAAATTTCATGACGGAAGCCGTCGTGTAGGCGCTATACACACAACTGGTAGTGGTTTTTTCCTTGCCCGAGCCCAAAGTCTTGGGGTAGGAAGCTTCTTCTCGCACATGGCGCCCTTCTGCTCGGGTCATCAGTGAGTTCAGTAAGTAGGTAGGCGGATGAGCAGAGCGCCTGAACGAGTTTTCACGTAGCAGGTCTTCAGGTCTAACGGCCGGTTCGTAGCGAGGCGAATCTGCTGAGGGGCTCAGAAAAGGCAGCCGGCAACGCGCGTGTTTGCGCGGCTGTGCAGCTGCATGGCGTGGAGTGGCG
>DASYCL010000003.1:0-4024 GCA_036500245.1 Polyangiaceae bacterium
ATTCCCAGCGGCTTGGGTGTTCGGTCGAATGGGCTGCAGCGTGGCGCACGATCACCCGGGCATCGCCAGTGATTTGTGGTTCGCCGTGCAATACCCAGGCGGCGGTCGTTTCGATCTCGGCTTGTACGAAATGCTGCTCACGATCCCGCTCGCGCTCGCGTTCTTGTATTTGAGGCGGAAGCCGCGACCCTGGGGTTTTTACCTCGGCGCGATGTCGATCGCGTATGCGCCGGTGCGCTTCGCGCTCGACTTCTTGCGGGTCAAAGAATCGAACGGACTGAGCGGCGCGGTCGATCCGCGCTACGGCGGGCTCACGCCCGCGCAGTGGGCATGCTTCGCGCTGCTCGGAGCGGGCGTGTACTTCTTCGTGCGCACGCTGCAAAACGCGGACGACCCGCGCGCGTTCGCGCCTCCGGCTCCACCGCGCGACTTCGCAGCAGCGCCGCGCACGCAAGCGGTCACGCCCGAATCTTGAGCGCACCTTGGGCGACGCGCGCGATCAGCGGCAAGCGTCCGGGCGTCTCGCCGTCCATGTCGATCAGCACTTCGGCGCGGGGCACGAGTGGCTCCGCTTCGATCACGCTGCCGCGCGCGACGCGCACGCCCGGTTGCCCCACGTGCGACCCTTGATAAATCCGATGCGCGAGTGCGATGCCCTGCGCGCGCGTCAAATCATGGAGCGCGATCACGTCGAACAAGCCGTCGCCTGGATCGGCCTCGGGCGCGATTTGCATCCCACCCCCAAAAAAACGGCCATTGGCGATCGCGACGTTCAAGATCGGCGCTTCCAAACAGATCTTGCCATCGACACGTACGCGCACCGGCGCGTTGCGATAGCTCACCATTGCGCGCAAGGTGCCGACGAAGAAAGCGGCGCGTCCGCCAATCCATTTGGGCCCCGCGTTCACTAGTCGATCGGTCAGCCCACCGAGCCCGAAGCTCGTGATATTGAGGAACGCGCGGCGAATCGTGTCCCCGGAATGCGCGGTCAATTCGAGCACACCGAGGTCGAGCGGGCGCGCGGGGGTCGTGACGAGCCGCTCGATCGCCTCTTCGAGCGAAGTGCCGAGTTCGAAGGTCTTGCGGAAATCCCCACCGGTGCCGGAAGGCAAAAGCGCCAAATCGGGGCCCGGCAGGGGACGCCCATCGGCGTCGATGTAGCCTTGGCTCACTTCGTTCAACGTGCCGTCGCCGCCCATGACGAGCAGGCATTCGACACCGTCGCGGCGCGCTTCGTGGACCAGTCGCGTCGCGTCACCGGGCGCTCGCGTTTCAGCGATCTCCGCTTGGATTCCGCGCTCCTCGAGCGCTCGTTTGACGAGTGGAACGCGCCGCGCTGCGCTGCCACTGCCGGCGCTAGGATTCACGAGCAAGCGAAGCTTCATGACGCGCGGCAGCTTACACGACACAGATGACACAGCGAGTCGAGCGGCCCATTGGCCGGGCGACGGTGAATTTGCCGACTTGAACGGCGATTGGCGCGCAGTTATCGTCAAACCTGACTTCTGCGCTTCCCTCGGCCATTGCCGAGGCGCAGCCGAACTTTAGGGAAACGACGAGAAAATGGCGACCGAGGATGCACGAAAACTCTTCGTGGCGGGCTTGCCCGAGTCCATCAGCGAAGACGTGCTGAGGCAATTGTTCGAAGCGACCGGGGGCAAAGTAGTGGACGTGAGTCTGCCGCGAGATCGTGCGACGGGGCGGCCGCGCGGCTTCGGCTTCGTCACGTTCGCGACGTCCGACGAAGCAGTCGCGGCGCGCGATAAACTCGATGGCTCGTTGCAAGCGGGCCGCGCGATCTCGGTGCGTCCGTTTTCTTCTGAACCACCGCGACGCGGTGAAGGTTCGCCGCACACGTTGGGTCCAGGTGGCGGTGGTGGCGGTGGTGGCGGCGGCGGTCAGATGACCGAAGATCGCACGCTCTACGTCGGCAATTTGCCATACGACACGAGTCAACAAGAGATGACGCAGATCTTCACCGACAACAACGTCGGTCCGGTCGCGCGTATTCATCTTCCCGTCGGTCCGGACGGCAGACTACGCGGCTTCGGCTTCATCACGATGGGCACCGCGGAAGCCGCCAACGAAGCGATCACGGCGCTGCGCAATTTCGATTTGCGCGGTCGGCGCCTGATGGTGAACATCGCGCATCCGCGCGGCGCAGCGGGTGGTCCCGGCGGTCCGAGCGATCGTCCGCGTCCACCACGGCAGGAGGGTGGCTACGGTGGCGGCGGCTATGCTGGCGGCGGTGGTTATGCCGGTGGCGGTGGCGGCGGCTACGGTGGAGGAGGAGGCGGCGGCTACCCGCCCATGCCGCCGCCGGGAATGGATTCGGGACGTCCAGCGGAGGGGCGTCGCGCGCGCCCCGCACCAGGTGGCAGCACTGGCTCCGACTGGGACGACAAAAAGAAAAAAAAGAAGGCGCGCGGCGGCACCGAAGAGCCCAAGAAGGGCGAGCGCGGCGGCGGCGGCTCCTGGAAGAACCTGGCGGACGACTGGGACGACGACGACTGAGTTCGGCTGGAGCGCGCGGAGTGAAGATCCCGCCGCGCTATGGCTCGAAAAATTGTTCGAGCGTTGCTTGGAGCCCTCCGCGTAACTAGCGATTTTTTCGGATTTTTCTTGGGAACTCTCGCCTGGGTCTCAGGCACGCGTTTTTTGGGTCCCGCGCGGATTGCGCCCGTTCGACGCCTCGTGCTAGGACGTGGCTTCGATTTTCGCCCGGTTTAGCGGCGATCTCGCGGCCCTTCGTGGGGCCACCGCAGCAGACGAGCAGAAAACAGCGATGATTTTCGACTGGCTCTACGGCCTGTTCTCGAATGACCTTGCCATCGACCTCGGCACGGCCACGACGCTGATCTACGTCAAAGGCAAAGGCATCGTCAGCTGCGAGCCTTCGGTCGTCGCGGTCGCGCGGGACGCGCGGGGTGAGAAGCGCGTACTCAACGTCGGCCGCGAGGCAAAAGAGATGCTCGGTCGCACGCCCGGAAACATCGTCGCGATTCGCCCGCTCCGAGACGGAGTGATCGCGGACTTTGAAATCACCGAAGCGATGCTGCGCTACTTCATCGCGCGCGCGCACAACCGGCGCACGCTGGTGAAACCGCGCATCATCATCTGCGTGCCCTTCGGCATCACCGAAGTCGAAAAGCGCGCGGTGAAAGAAAGCGCGGAGAGCGCCGGCGCGCGCGAGGTCTATTTGATCGAAGAGCCGATGGCCGCCGCGATCGGCGCCGGGCTGCCGATCACCGAACCGAGCGGCAATATGGTCGTCGACATCGGCGGCGGTACCACCGAAGTCGCGGTGATCTCGCTCGCCGGCATCGTCTACTCGCAAAGCGTACGCGTCGGCGGGGACAAGATGGACGACGCGGTCGTCGCATACATGAAGCGCAAGTACAACTTGGCCATCGGCGAGCAGACGGCCGAGCGCATCAAAATCACGATCGGCAACGCCTACCCGATCGAGCCGCAACTCACGATGGAAGTGAAGGGCCGGGACATGGTCGCCGGCATTCCGAAGACCGTGATCGTCAATTCGGACGAAATGCGCGAAGCCCTGCAAGAGCCGATCAACGCGATCGTCGAAGCGGTGCTCCTCGCGCTCGAGCGCACGCCGCCCGAGCTCGCGGCGGACATCGTCGACAAAGGCATCGTGCTCACCGGCGGCGGCGCTCTGCTCAAGAACATCGACGTGCTCTTGCGCGAAGAGACCGGTCTGCCCGTCATGGTCAGCGACGATCCGATTAGCTGCGTCGTGCTCGGGAGCGGCAAAGCGCTCGATCACATCGAGCTCCTCAAGGAAGTCACCATTGGGTGATTCGTGAGGTGAGCGCGTGGGCTCGTTCAAGCACTATCGAGATATCGTCATCGTAGTGCTTTTGCTCGCCCTGCCGTTCTTCTTTTTGCGCGCGAGCATTCGCCGCCCAGAAGACACGAACTGGCTCGATCGCGCGCTCTTGCACGTGGCCGCGCCGTTTCAATACTTCGCCGCGCTGCTCGCGCGCGGCGTCTCCGGCTTGGT
>DASYCL010000004.1:0-4676 GCA_036500245.1 Polyangiaceae bacterium
CGAAGTGAGCTGGATGTAGTCGATCTTGATGTCAAAGTCGGTGGCAGCGCTGTCTTTGCCCGTGCTCACGAACTTGAATGTGGTCGCGCCGGACACGGTGATCGTCCCGAGTGTCGCGGTGTTCCAAGTATCGCTCGTGCCGCTCGTGTAGCCGGAGAGCGTGCCGATTTGCTTGCCGTTCACCTGCACCGCGTAGTTGCCGTAGATGTTGCGCTTCGCGTAACGAACCACGACCGTGTAGGTGCCGCTCGACACGTTCGTCGTGAACGAAAACGAATCGCCACTCGCGTTCGCTTGCAGACGCGCATTCGAGCTACTCGCGGAAATGCTATCGCCGGACGAAGTCGTCCAGGTTTGCGACTCGCCCTGAATGGTCGAAGTGACCGCTTCAGAGACAGTGTCGACGTCGCCGGATTCTTGCTGCGCGCCGGAACACGCGAAAATTCCGAGCATGCTGAGAGCAGCAATCGATCCGAGCGTGCGAGCGAGATTGTATGTAACCATCATTTACTCCTGATTTCGCTGAGTGCACCGCTCATGCACTCACACGCGCGATCGATCACTCTTGGGAGTGATTAATCGAAAAGAAACGAGGCGCGCGTTCAACTTTTCAACAGCGCGACACCGAAGCGGACGAGTGCCACGACGAAATCGGAAATGAACATCGTCAGCATCACGCTTCCGTTCGCGACATGGCATGCGGTCGCGCAGCGCGCTGACTGCGCGAGATCGCCTTGCAGACTCGGCCGCAGGCAGCGGCCTCGGCAGCGGCCTCTCGTCGAATTCTGACCGGCCGCACTGGACGAGTTTTGCAACCAACTGCGCGATTGGAATGGCCGTTTACATATGATTCGTGCCTCGGGCACTTTTGAGTTAAGAGGCGGGCGTGACGTCCCCCCGCGACTCGGAAAAAGGCCTGACGGGCAAGCAGCGCAGCTTCTTGCGCGCGCTCGCGCACCCGCTGAAACCAGTGGTCCAAATCGGACATGGTGGTCTCACGGACGCGGTGCTGACGGCAATCGACCGCGCGTTGCAAACGCACGAACTGATCAAAATCAAAATCAGCGCGGAAGACGAGACCAAAGCCGCCGAGCTCGCACCGGCGATCGAACAGCGCACGCACTCGCGTGTTGCTCAAGTGATCGGCAAAACGCTCGTGGTGTACCGCCGACGCAAGAAAGATCCGGTCATCGTGCTGCCACAAACCAAAGAAAAGACCAAGAAGTAGGCGCGCTTTGCGCCGTTCTTCGCTACAGAAACGACAAAGGGACATGGGCGATCGCATCGTACGCACACAAGGGGACGGCAATTTGGCTTGGCTCGACCTGGAGATGACGGGCCTCGACTCACAGAGCGATGTCATCTTGCAAGCTGCGTTAGTCATCACCAACGCAGAGCTTCAGTCGCTCGAAGAGTTCGTGTGCGACATCTGGCAGCCCGAAGCAGCGCTCGCGCGCATGACCCCGTTCGTGCGCGACATGCACGAAACCACCGGCCTGACTGCGCGCGTGCGCACATCGAAGCTCGATCTCGGCGCAGCCGAACGAAAGTTGCTCGAGCGCGTGACTGGCTGGTGCGGCTTTCAAGCCATCTTGTGCGGCAACAGCATCGGGCAAGACAAGCGTTTCGTGGATCGCTGGATGCCCGGTTTGAGCGGTTATTTGAGCTATCGCACGATCGACGTGACCTCGCTCAAGATCCTGGCCAAACTCTGGTACGGCGAAGCCGGCGTGTTCCCGAAGCCCACGCTTGGCGAACACGACGCGCTCGTCGACATCAAAAATTCGATCGCCGAACTCGCGTTTTACCGCGCGATGATTTTCAAAGCACAACTCTGACTCGGTCATGTCCGGCGATCGGAGCGATTCTCCCAATCGTGGCTCAGTGGTACGGCTCGACTAGAGCCGGGTGAACGTTCGCCGGATCGGCGGGCGCCGGAACACCACGGTAGGAGAAGTATACGGCCGCGATCGTGACAATCGCGGCAATCACCGCGACGCTTGCCGCGATTACGGATTTGCGAGTCCGCTCCAGTTGAATTTGGTGGATTCCCTCTTCGGGGCTGAATTGCAAATTAGAGGCTGTAGTTGCGTGGGCCATTGGTGAACCTCCTGCCTCTCACGCTGCATGCTTCGTGCCTAAGCGGCGCAAGCCGTTGTCCAAATGCGCCGCAGCGCAACGCTCATTCCGCCCGCGCGGCAAGCGGCGCACTTTGCGTCGAGAGCGATTTGGCTTTGGCGAGCAGTGAAATAAATTCGTGACGTTCGCCATTCGTGTCGTTGCCGAGCGCGCCTTCGGCGAGCGCGCGCGCGCTGTCGAGGCTCGCGTGGCTCAAACCCGGCGCGCCGCGCAGCACGAGCGCCACTTCTGCCACCGCCACGCCGAAGCGGAAATCCGGCGACGCTTGCGCGGCGGGCGTGTTCGCGTCCGTCACCACGCGCGAAAACTTTTGGCTTCGCTCTGAATTCGGCGCCTTGTAACGAATGTTCACCGTACACAGTTCGCTACTCGCCGCGGCCGGCGCGCTCGTCGCCGAGGTTTGATATTTGAGCGGATCTGTTTTTTGGGGGGTGCCTGGTTCGCCCTTCGGAATCACTTCGTAGAGCGCGGTGACGCTGTGGCCGGCGCCCATGTCACCGGCGTCCTTACGATCGTCGTTGAAGTCTTCCTTGGCGAGCACGCGATCTTCGTAACCGATCAAGCGATAGCTATCGACGCGCGCTGGGTTGAACTCGACTTGCAGTTTCACGTCCTTGGCTACGGTCACGAGCGTCGCGCCCGCTTGCTCTACGAGCACTTTGCGCGCCTCCGCAATCGAGTCGACATAGGCGTAGTTGCCGTTGCCCTTGTCGGCCAGCATTTCCATCGTACTGTCTTTGACGTTGCCCTCACCGAAGCCGAGTACGGTCAAAAACACGCCTGATTTACGCTCGTCCTCGATCAGGCGCTCTAGCTCGCCTTCGCTCGACGTACCGACGTTGAAGTCGCCATCGGTCGCCAGAATCACGCGATTGATCCCGCCTTTGATGAAGTGCGCGCTCGCAACCGAATACGCCAACCGAATGCCGTCGCCGCCGTTGGTCGAGCCACCGGCTTCGAGGTGTCCGAGCGCGTCGAGCACGTGAGCGCGATCGTCGCCACGCGTCGTCGGCAACGCGAGCCCGGATGCGCCGGCGTAGACGACGATCGAAATCGAATCTTGCGCGCGCAGATTTTCGGCGAGCATGCTGAGGCCTCGCTTCAGTAGCGGCAATTTGTTCTCCGGCATCATCGAGCCGGACACGTCGATCAAGAACACGAGATTGCGCGGCGGAGTCGCCGCTTGTGAGATCGGCTGCGTCTTGAGCCCGAGCCGCAGCAAGCGATGCGCGGGATTCCAGGGACAAGAAGCGACTTCGCTGGTCACGGAAAACGGCTCATTTGCTGCGGGATTGCCGTAGTCATAACTAAAGTAATTGAGCCACTCTTCGACTCGAATCGAGTCCTTCGGTGGCAATGCGCCTTGGTTCAAGAAGCGGCGCGCATTGCTGTACGAAGCAGTGTCGACGTCGACCGAAAACGTCGAAAGCGGCTGGTCGCCCACGGCGAGGAACGGATTGTCCGCGTGATGCGCGTAGTTCTCGGTGTTCATCTTCGCGTCGCGCTGGAGCACGAGCGGCGCTGGCTTCGATGGCCGCGCCGCAGCTGGCGCCCCCCACAAATTCCCGGTCGCACGAGCCGAATCCGCGTGTGCCGCGCGCCCACCCGCGCCCATGCCGATACCATTCAAACCGAGTCCGAGCGTTCCCCCGGCTTTTACTTTGGGGCTCGGTTGAGCTGCCGTGGCAGCCGCCTCGCGGGCAGGCAGTGGCGAAGACGGCGGTGCCGTCGTCGCAACCGGCGCGCCCACCGCCTGTTGCTCGATCGGAGCCGGCGACACGGCTTCGGGCTGACTTGCGGTTTCCGGCGCCTTGCTCGGCGCGGCCGACAGCGCCGCCGGCCTAGCCGATTCGTGCGGCGTAACCCCGCGCGAACAACCGGAAGCGAACACGAACAAAACCAGCGCAGAGCGACCGAGCATGGAGCGAAGCGGCTTCATGCTCGGTGTGACGCCTGACGCGCGCAAAAGTTCTGACAATCGTGTCGCGCGCGCGCGCCTCGGCGAATCTACGCGGAAAGGTCGCGCTCCAGGCAGATCCTGGCCACACGCCGTAGCTCGCGCTTCACTCGGGCTGGATGCCCGAGCAGCACCCGGTCGCGCAGCACGTACCGAGCTGCGGGCAGCTCACGATACGAGAGCTGCAGGCGTGTTTCGACAGGTCACAGAAAGGCTGTGGACAGCTCTTGCCGATCGGAGCCGCCGCCGTTGTAATTGGACCCGTGGCCGCACGACAGTCGATATCGGCGCAACACGCACCGCAAACCGAGCCGCAGCAGAGCGGCGCGTCGCTGCCGCACATCGATTTGTGCGCACATTTGTGCGTACTGAGATCGCAGCTGTCCTCCGTGCACGAGCTGCCGTCGTCGCAGTCTTTGTCGCTCGTGCATTGAATGCAGCCACCGTTCGCGGGATCGCAAGTGAGGCCGGAGCCGCAAGTGGCGTTGTCCGGCGTGTTCGAACAAGCGCCGCCCGAGCACGTGTCGGTGGTGCACGCGATCAAGTCGTCGCAATCGCCGTCTCCGCAGCAAGTGGCGCA
>DASYCL010000005.1:0-6768 GCA_036500245.1 Polyangiaceae bacterium
GACGACAAATGCGGCGGCGGCATCTATTGGGCTTCCGCCAAGGCCGGCGACAATGGACTCAAGAACAAGAACGCGATTCCGAATTCTCTATTTTTGACCACGGCGGCGCGTTTGCACCTGCGCACAGCTGGAGACTCCGGCGCGGGCAGCTTCCTGGATTGGGCGCAGCGTGAATGGGCGTGGTTCAAAAATAGCGGCATGGTCACCGCCGGCAATCAGGTCGTCGACGGGCTCAATGATCTGACGAATTGTGCGCCAGCCGGCCCAATCTTCAGCTACAACCAAGGTTCACTGATTGGCGGGCTCGTCGATCTTTCGGCGAGCAACGGCGACGCGAGCGCGCTCGATGCAGCGAACGCGATCGCGCACGCCACCATGACGAGACAGGCCGACCCGAACGGCATTTTGCTCGAAGCGCCGTGCGGCGGCGACATTTGCGTGCAGTTCAAAGGCGTGTTCATGCGCAATTTGGCATATCTGAATCGCGCAAAGCCGCTCCCCGAATTCCCAAAATATATGCGGCTTCAGAGCGACAATCTTTGGAATTCGAATCGCAATCCGCAAAATGAGTTCGGTTACGAGTGGCAAAAACCATTCGATACCGCGACCGCGTCGCGCCAGAGCTCGGCGCTCGACGCACTGATCGCCGCAGTGCGCTCCTCGAACATGAACCTCGCGCTGGTCGGCGCGAGCGCGAGCGCATCCGCCTCGTGCAGCGCCGCGGAGAGCGCGAGCAACGCGATCGACGGCAGCGTGCGCTGGGACAGCAAATGGTGCGCCGGCGGCGCGGGCGACCAGACACTCACCGTCGATCTCGGCGGCGCGCGTTCGATCGTCGCGTTTCGAGTGCAGCATGCGGGCGCAGGCGGCGAAAATCCGGCTTGGAACACGCGCGACTTCGAGATCGCGACGAGCACGGACGGAAATAGCTGGGCGCCCGCGGTGGCGATCACCGCCAATACCGCCAACATCACGACGCATCCGATCGCGCCGACCAGCGCGCGTTACGCGCGCCTCCACGTCACGACCGCACAAACCGCGACGGACACCGTGGCCGCGCGCATTTACGAATTCGAGATTCTGGGGACTTCGCTCTGAGCGAAAACAGCGCAACATTCCAATACCCAGTCGTTTTCGACCACTCGCCTCGATTCGGTCGCGCGCTCGCGCGGATTGCACCTCGCCGCCGAGCTCCCGCTCCTCGAACTCGATTTGAAGTTGAATGAGCAACTTTGTTGGTCTGAAGTTGCGCATTCAACTTCAGAGTCGATGCCGAAAGGGGGCCCGGCGCGAGGCTGGCGCGTCGCCGCGCGAGGACTTAGATTTGCGCCATGTACCTCGTCGCGCTGCTCGTGTTCGCGTTGATCGCGCTCGCGCGTTTCGGCCTTTCTTGGCTCAATTTACGGCACTTAGCACGCGAAGGCTCGAGCGTGCCCGCCGTGCTCGCGAACGAAGTCGACGCCGAACGCCTCGCGAAAATCAGCGCTTACACCGCCGCGCGCAGCCGGCTCGGGCTCTTACGCAGCGTGCTCTCGATGCTACTGCTCGCGGCGTTCCTGTTCGCCGGCGGCCTCGCTTTCTACGACGAGTGGATCGCGAGCGTCGCGCATTCGTTCATCGCCCAGGGCGTCTTGTTTTTGCTGGGGCTCGCACTCGCGGGCAACGTGCTCTCGATCCCATTTCAACTCTATTCTGATTTTCGCTTGGAAGCGCGCTACGGCTTCAATCGTCAAACGGCGGGCCTGTGGTGGAGTGATTGGCTGAAGAGCACTCTGCTCTCGCTGCTCTTGCTCGGCGCGCTTGCTGCGGGCGCGCTGTGGCTCGTGAAGGTCGCGCCGCATTCCTGGTGGATTTGGGTGAGCGCGCTGGTCATCGTGGTCAGTCTGCTCTTGACCGTGCTCTCGCCCTATCTGATCGAGCCACTTTTTTACCGCATGGAACCGCTCGACGAAGCAGAGCTGAGCGCGGGCATTCGCACCATGACCGAGCGCGCGGGGGTGCACGTCGGGCGCGTGCTCAAGATGGACGCATCCCGGCGGAGCTCACACTCGAATGCGTATTTCAGCGGTTTCGGCCGACAAAAGCGCGTCGTTTTGTTCGATACGCTACTGTCGCAAATGTCCGAATCGCAGATCTTGGCTGTGCTCGCGCACGAGCTCGGCCATTGGAAGAAGCATCACGTGCTCTTGCGCATGCTCGCCATGCAAGCCCTGTTGGTGCTGGCTGCGTTTTTATTTTTTGGGGTTTCACCGAGCGCGACCGTACCGAATCTGGTCGGGCTCGCAGCGGCTTCGTTTCCTGCGCGGATCTTCATTCTCGCCGTCGCCACTTCGACCCTGATTTTCCCGCTCACGCCGCTCTTCTCGGCGTGGTCGCGCCGGGACGAACGCGAAGCCGATCGCTTCGCCGTCGCCCTGCACGGCGCGCCGAACGATCTCGCCGACGCACTCGCCAAGCTCGGCACCGAAAATCTCTCCAATCTACACCCGCACCCACTCTACGCTGCGTTTTACTACTCACACCCACCGCTCGCCGAACGCATCGGCGCGCTGCGCGCGCTTGCGCGCGGTTAGCCACGTGCCGTCGCGGAGCTCAGCGTTCCGCCGAAACCGCTGAGTCGATCCGCGCGATCAATTTGCCGAGATCGACGGGTTTACTCATGTGATCGGTGAAACCGGCGGCGAGCGCGAGGCCACGATCTTGGGCGCGCGTGTAAGCCGTGAGCGCGATCGCCGGAATGCGGCCGCCCTGTTCCGGCGATCGCCGGCGCAGGCGCCGCACCAAGCTGTAGCCATCGTCGACGGGCATGCCGACGTCGCTCACCAACACTTGCGGCTGAAATTCGTCGACGAGCTGCAGCGCCTCGACTGCTGACGTCGCGGTTCGCACCGTGGCGCCCGCGCGCCCGAGCGCTTCACGGAGGAGCTCGCACGCGTCCGGATCGTCGTCCACGACCAGCACTTTGGGCGCGGTCGCGAGCGGGAGCGGCGCGACACGAGCATGCTCTGGTGAAGACTTCGCCTCGCGTGGCGCGACATCCAACAGCGCGCGCACCGGCAAAGACACGCTGAAGCTCGTGCCCTGGTTTTTGCCGGGGCTCGTCACGTGCACCTCGCCGCCATGCAATTCCACGATGTGGCGCACGATTGCGAGTCCCAACCCGAGCCCGCCGAAACGCCGATTCGTCGACGCATCGGCTTGACGAAAGCGCTCGAACACGAATGGCAAGAACTCCGGATCGATGCCGATCCCGGTGTCAGTAACGCTGAGCTCGATTTGAGAGCCGCTGTGCCCGACGCGAACCGTCACTTCACCGTGGGCACGGCTGAACTTGATCGCGTTGGACAGCAGATTCCAAACCACCTGATGCATGCGTTCCGGATCGGCGATGAGCAGCGGCAGCTCCGCTTCGATCTCGACACTGATGCGGATCTTCTTCGCGTCCGCGGACGGGCGCACCACATCCAGGGCCTCGGCCGCGATTGCGCCGAGGTTCACGGGCTTGAGCTCGAGCCGCAGTTTGCCCGTGATGATGCGCGACACGTCGAGCACGTCGTCAATCAGGCGCGCTTGCGTCATGGCGTTACGGTGAATCGCGTCGAGACCTTTTTCTTGGATCGCGGAGTCCCTCGAATCACGCAAGATCGTTGCCCACCCGATGATGGCGTTGAGCGGATTTCTGAGCTCGTGGGAAACCGTGGCCAAAAATTCGTCTTTGACGCGATTGCTTTCATCGGCGCGCTGCGCCGCTAAACGCGCGGCCTCCTCACTGGCGAGCAGCTGCTGGCGGCTGGCTTCCGAAGCCGCGCGCGCAGCCTGCTCGTGCACGAGCGTGCGCTCGACGGCTTCGGCTTGGCGTTTTTGGGTCAAATCCCGGGTGACCTTGGCGAAGCCGATGTGCCTGCCGTCCGGCGAAGAGAGCGGCGTGATGATCACGTTCGCCCAAAAGTGACTGCCGTCCTTGCGTACGCGCCAGCCTTCGTCCTCGAAGCGGCCTTCACGCAGCGCGATCGCGAGCTCGCGCTCGGGCTTGTGCTCCGCAATGTCTTCCTGCGGAAAGAACATTGCGAACGATTTGCCGACGATCTCTTTGGCCTTGTAGCCCTTGACGCGCTCGGCGCCTGCATTCCACGTCGTGACGATCCCGCGCGGATCGAGCATGTAGATGGCGTAGTCGGTCACGCCTTCGACCAGCAGCCGGAACTGCTCCTCGGATTCGTGCAACGCTTCCGCCGCGGCGCGACGCTCGCTGAGATCGCGCGTGACTTTAGCGAAGCCGCGAATTTCTCCCGACGCGTCGCGCAGCGGCGTGATCACCACGTTCGCCCAAAAACGCGTGCCGTTCTTGCGGTAGCGGTAGCCCTCTTCCTCGTAGCGCCCGTCACGGCGCACGGTTTCCAGAACCTTTTCCGGGCGCCCCGCTGCGCGATCCTCCGCGCTGTAGAAGACCGAGAAATGCCTGCCGATGATTTGCTCCGGCTCGTAGCCCTTCAAACGCTGCGCGCGACGCTCCAGGTCGTGACGAGCCCGTTCGGATCCAACAGAAAAATCGCATAGTCAAGCACTGCGTCCACGAGATGGTGGAAGCGGTCGTCGGTCGAATTGTCGCTGGCGATCACTGCACGAGACGCGCATGGCAGCGAGGATCCCACCACGGCGCGCCTCAACTATGGCCAGCAACGCGAAAAATGGCCACTAGCAAAAACGCCACGAATCACGATCGGTCTCTCCGCGGCGAGCTTCCCGTCTTGATTGGCGATGCGGGTCTCACGTGTGCGCTAAGGGCGACCGGCAAACAAAGCCGCGATCTTCGCCCGATTCGGCTCCAGCACCACGCCGCATTCGGTGATCAGCGCGGTCACGAGCTCGGCCGGCGTCACGTCGAACGCGGGGTGCCGCGCGTTCACGCCGGCGGGCGCGAAACGCACGCCCGCGACGCTCGCCACTTCGGTGCTGTCGCGTTCTTCGATCGGGATCGCGGCGCCGTTTGGGGTTTCGAGATCGATCGTCGAGAGCGGCGCCGCGACGTAAAATGGAATTTGGTGTCGCCGCGCGAGTACGGCGACCATATAGGTGCCGATCTTGTTGGCCACGTCTCCGTTCTGCGCGACGCGATCGGCGCCGACGATCACGGCTTGAATCTCGCCGCGACTCATGAAGTGTCCGGCCATGTTGTCGGTGATCAAGGTGACGGGGATGCCGTCTTCAGCGAGCTCCCAAGCAGTGAGCCGCGCGCCTTGCATGAACGGCCGCGTCTCGTCGGCGAACATCGCGATGCGCTTGCCGGCTTCGACCGCGGAGCGAATCACGCCGAGCGCGGTGCCGTGACCAGCGGTCGCCAGCGCGCCGGCGTTGCAGTGCGTGAGCACGGTCATGCCGTCCTTCAAGAGCGTCGCGCCGTATTCGCCCATTCTGTGATTGTTCGCGATGTCCTCTCGTGAAATGGCGTGGGCTTCGTCGAGCAAACGTTGACCGAGCACGCTCGCTGGCAGCGTCGAAGAAGCGTCGAGCACGGCTTTCATGCGCGCGAGCGCCCAAAACAAATTCACCGCCGTGGGCCGGCTTTCGCCCAGCAGCGCGAGCGCGCGCGCCATGCCTTCGTCGCGCGTGCTCGGCGCTTCGTGTGCCAGGCGCAGCGCTTCGAGCGCGACGCCGTATGCTGCCGCGCAGCCAATGGCGGGCGCGCCGCGCACGACCATGCAGCGAATCCCTTCCGCGACTTCGGCGGCCGAGGAATACGCCAGATAGACGAACTCTTTCGGCAGCACGCGCTGATCGATCAGCTCGAGTTTACCGCCCTGAAAGCGCAAAGTTTCCACGCGCGACGAGCGCGGAGCGCGCGAAGCTTCGCCGCTCATTCGCCTTCGAACTCGCACAAGGCGAACACGCGATAGCCGAGCGCCTCGAGCCGCTTGCGACCACCGAGATCCGGCAAATCGATCACGAAGCAGCATTCGACGACTTCACCGCCGCACTCTTTGATCAGCTTGCAAGAAGCTTCCGCGGTGCCGCCCGTCGCGATCAGATCATCCACCAACAAAACCTGCTCACCGCGCTCGATCGCGTCCACGTGAATTTCGACGCGGTCGACCCCGTATTCGAGCTCGTAGTCGTGGCCACGCGTGTCTGCTGGCAATTTGCCTTTCTTGCGAATCGGCACGAAGCCCGCGCCGAGTTGATACGCGAGCGCTGCGCCGATGATGAAACCGCGCGATTCGATGCCGACGACTTTGCTGATTTTCTTGGGCTCGCAATGCTTCACGAGATCGTTGATCGTCAGGCGAAAGCCGACTGGATCTTTGAGCAACGTCGTGATGTCGCGGAACATGATCCCTGGTTTGGGATAGTGCGGGACGGTGCGAATCAGGGATTTGATGGTCATTTTATCACCCTCGAGTATTATCGCTTGAGCACGCGGCCGGCGATCACGCCGAGATGAGACACGAGCTCCGGATCGCGCGCGTCGGGCGCCGTGATCAACGCGTGCTCGAGCGCCGCGGAGCAACCTTGCGGACAATTCCCGGTAAATTCCGCCACGCGCGGCGCGACGCTGGTCACGAGTGAACGAGCTCGGCCGGCATTTTCGAGCAGCGTTTTCACGATCATCTGCACCGTCACGTCGTCGTGCTCCGGGTGCCAGCAATCGTAGTCGGTGACCATCGCGACGGTCGCGTAGCAGAGCTCGGCTTCGCGCGCGAGCTTCGCCTCCGGCATGTTGGTCATGCCGATCACGTCGCAGTTCCAGGTGCGATAGAGCTCGGATTCGGC
>DASYCL010000006.1:0-7314 GCA_036500245.1 Polyangiaceae bacterium
GTGAGCGCACGATACGATAGTGCTCTCTGGGCATCCGTGAGGCTCAATAACCGGGAAATCAAATGTGGAGGCAGTTCCAGTCTCGCGAGCACTTTCTGCAACCGTTTGCAGAAATGGGGCACCTTGCAACTTTGATCGTTACGCCGCGGAGCATGGCGGGAACTTACATCCGCCAATCGCAGTGTGATGAAGCGGGACACCGAGCTCCGCACGATCCCCACGCAGCAACACGCGGAAATTCCGCTCAGATAGTGTGACATCGGTTAGCGGGTTCATTGGTGTCCAAACCCGCCAGCAAAGTAAGTGAACTTGTCTCGGGACGTCGTGCGCCGTTCAAAGCACGCGACTGCCATCGCCTCGTCACGCCGCGTTTGCGCTCGATCGCGCTCTGTTCGCACACAAGGAGACCGTGAATGTACCGAAGAATCACTCCCAATTGGACTCGCGTATCGATCGCGGCCATGCTCGCCTGCGCTGGCGGTCTTGCCGCTACTGGCTGCAGCGCTGGTATCGAGAGCGAAGAGAACGTCGGCACCAGTAGCGAAATGTTGCTCGGTGACGCACTGCCGGGCACGAACTCGGCGACGTTCGCCGAGGCGAAGGCAAACTTTGCCGCGGTCGAAAACGCGAGCGACGGTTTGGGCCCGATTTTCAATGCAAATGCCTGCGGAACCTGCCACCAAAACGGCGCGCTCGGCGGCGCCGGGCAGCAGGTCGAAGCGCGCTACGGCACGCTCACCAACGGCGTATTCAACGGCCTGGCGAATACCGGCGGCTCGCTCCGCCAGTTGTTCGGCATCGGCGGCTTCAACATCGGGCCGCTCAATTGCAGCTCGGGGACGGACGCCAATCCAGCTCCAGGTGCGACACTCTTCGCCGGTCGCGTGACGACTCCGACCTTCGGTCTCGGTCTCGTCGATTCACTACCGGATTCGGCCTTCGACACGCTAGCGAGCCGCGAACCGACAGCGATTCGCGGCGTCGTGAACCGCTTTCCGATCGTGCTTCCGAATCCGGCGGATCCGTCGCAGCACGTCGGCACCGTGCGCGTGGCGCGCTTTGGTTGGAAAGCGAACGTCAACAACCTCGCGCAGTTTTCGGCCGACGCCTATATGAACGAGATGGGCATCACCACGAGCTCGTGCAGTTCCGGCGTCGCCAATCGCTCGTTTGCCACGGAAAACCGGGCAAATCGCGCGGGGACCAACGCCATCATCAATGGCTGCCCGGACGACGAAGTGCCGGGTACCGATGACGATTTCGCAACCGAAACCGGCTGCAGGGGCGCGAACGCCAATGCGCTTCAAGATGACGTGCGGAATTTCACGTTCTTCATGGCGCACCTCGCGCCGCCGCCTCAGGCATCGGTCACGGCGGGCAGTGCGGCGGATCGCGGTCGTACCCTGTTCAACTCTGCATCGCTCAGTTGCAATGGTTGTCATCGTTCCGACAGCGATATCTTCCGCTCAACGTCGGCAGGGGGCGTGCCCGCGGGCGTCGCGTTCGCACCGTTCTCGGATTTCTTGGCGCACGACATGGGCTCGCTCGGTGACGGCATCGGCATCAACGATGGCGATTCGGTCACCGCGACGCGACGGATGCGCACGGCGCCACTCTGGGGTCTGCATTCTCGCAACAAGTTGCTCCACGACGGTCGCACGACCGACCGCGGCGCAGCGATTCTCGCGCACGCCGGGCAAGGCGCGGCGGCAGCCGCAGCGTATCGGGCGCTTCCACAACCGAGTCAGAGCGATCTGCTCGCCTACCTGAATACGCTGTAATCGAGGGGAATTCGCGAATCCCGCACGTCGCCGCGCTCGTTCGCGAGCGGGCGGCGTGCGGGCAAGCGATCCCGATCAATTCGGCGACAGCGCTTGGCGCGTCGTTTGTGTTGCCGCGCTGCCCGTCCCGTTGACGACATGCGTGATGCCGCTGCTCGCGGCACCGTTGAGCCACGACGTCATCATGTGGTGCAGGCTGATGCCGCTGGCGCTCGGTGTTTCGACCGAATTCTCGGACAGCACCGCGTTGTGAAACGAACAGTACGTTCCGAGGCCCCAGGCTTCGTGCGCGGTGACGCTGTCCGCTACTTTGTACGAGGCATAGCCGTTCACGCCGTCGTGTTGCCACTGGGCTTGCGCGGGCGGATCGTACGGCATCTCCGATTGATAGAAGTAGAGCTGGCCGCCGTTTCCGTTCCAGAGCGTTTGATATTGTTGGAAGTGCTCGACGAAGAGCCCGTAGATCGTGACGTTGCTGCCGTTCACGATGATGCCGTTCAGGCTGACGTTGCCGGTCCAGTTGGCGCCCGCGCCGTGATCGGCGCGCCACATCCAAAGATTGTCGCCGATCACGTCGCTGCTGTTGATCGTGAGGCAGCTCGCGGCTTGACCCGCGGTCGCGCCACCGACGCGGCAGGAAATGTCGTGTAGCGAGCTTGGATTTTGGCTGTGCGACGCGCTCGCGCCCATGGGCCCGACTTGAATCAAGGTGGGCGCGCTCATCGCGCCGGCGTCGACGATGATGCCGCTCACCTTCACGCCGTCCACGTCTGCGATCGTGAGCGCGGGCAGCGCCTGGTTCGGCACCAGCGTCGCGAGGCCGAGCCCAAACACGATCGTATTGGCTTGCGTGACTTGGATGCTGTCGTCCAAGTGATAAACCCCAGGGGTGAGCAACAAGTGCTTGCCTTGGGCGAGTGCGGCGTTGATCGTCCCCGCGCTATCCGAGGGCTTCGCGACGAAGAATTTGTCGGTCGTGACCGCGGTCGCCGAGTCCATCGCGGGCGACCAGCTGTTGCCGACCGAATCCAGTTTCGTGTTCGGCACCATCACGAAGTAGTGTCCGTCCTGGTCGATCGTGAGGTACGGCTTCTCGCGGATCAGTGGTGTCTTCGCGATCACGGTGTAGGGCAAAGTTGGCCAAGCGCCTTGCGGAGGTTTGTCCACGCCGGCGAACACCATGTTCCACACGCCGCCGCCCCAACCGGTCCATGAGCTATTGCGCGAGAAAAATTGTTGCTGCGTGCCCGACGTGAGCGGGCCGTCGAACTGGGAATCGGCGATGAATCCGCCGCTCGAGTAGCCGCCGTCCGAGAGATTGGTCGAGCTCTTCACGTGCATGCGCCGGAACGAAGTGCCCTGCGAAACCGCCCAAATCTCGACGCCGGAATCTTGCGTCGGAGTGACGTTCAGATTTTCTGCGGCGCGCCAGAAATTCAGAGTCGCGTTGCCGCCGAACCAGTCGGCTTTCGAGCGCACGCCGCCCGTGATCTGCACGTCGTCCGGCGACGCGCCGAGTCCGAGGACTTGCATGTAAAACCCGATCTTGACGTCGATGTTGTAGCTGCCGGGTTTGAAGAAGTACGCGTAGCGATCGGTTCCGAATTGGCTGCTTGCTTGTTTGCCGATCACGGTGTCGAGCTGCGATTGAATCGTCGCCATCGGCATGGTCGGGTCGAAGATCAAGACGTTCGGGCCGAAGTCTGGCGCTGGGCCAAGCGGTTGATCCGTGCCGGAGTCGGGTTGATTCATGCTGTCGCCGCTCGAAGTCGCGCCGGCTTGTGACGTGCTGCCGCCTTGCGAACTCGTCGTGCCGGCGCTCGCCGAATTACCGCCCGCGCTCGTGGTACCGCTTCCAGCATTTCCGGTCATCGACGGCGCAGCCGGACTGGGTGGGCTCGAGCAAGCCGCGCCGGCAAAGGCTAGCAAACCCAAATAAAATGCCGCCCAAGTCGAGCCTGTCGCGCTGAAACGCGTTGCCATACGTCTCGTGGACGTGTCCGGAAGCGATCAGCTTTTTCAGGCAAAATGGCCAAAGCGCGGCCAGCCCGGTCGATCTCGCGTTCCCGGAAAGGAAAATGACGGCGCAGACGAAAACACGAGCTCGAGCGCGCGCTCTCTATGTAGGGTCAAGAATTCATTGAGCGGGCCGCTCGTAGACGCGCACGTAGTCGATCGCCATCGAGCGCGGGAAGATCGAGTTGTCGGGATCGCCGGGCCAAGTGCCGCCGACTGCGACGTTCAGGATCATGAACACGTCGTGGTCGTAGACCCACTTTTTTCCGGGCGGCACGTCGGCGGGCGTGCGCGTCTCGTAGAGATTGTCGTCGACATAGAAGCGCACGACGTTCTCTTCCCACTCCGCCGCGAAGACGTGAAAGTCGTCGTCGAACGTTGCGCCGTTTGGCAATGTGAATGTTCCGGTTAGGGGACTGCTGCCGGAGTAGCCGGGTCCGTGCAAGCTGCCGTGATTCATCGTCAGCTGATCGCCGACGGTTTCCATGATGTCCATCTCGCCGCAGGCGGGCCAGCCGACATCGCCGATGTTGGTGCCGAGCGCCCAGAACGCGGGCCACAAACCTTTGCCGGCCGGGAGTTTGATCCGCGTTTCGAGTCGACCGTAGGTGGGTTCGTATTTGCCGGAGCTCGTGAACTTCGCCGAAGTGTATTGGTAGCCCATATAGTCTTCGTGCAAGGCCGTGATCAGGAAGTGCCCTTGGCCGTCGTAGCCCGAGTTTTGGGGGCGAGCGGTGTAGAACTCTTGTTCCATGTTCGCGTTGTTCGGCCCGACGTCGTAGGCCCATTTGGTTTTGTCGAGCGAGTCACCGATGGCACCGTTGAATTCGTCGCTCCAAGCCAGCACCCAGCCCGCGGGCGGTTGCATCGTGTCGCTGCCGGCATCCGCTCCGCTTGCTCCGCCGCTGCCAGCCGCGTTGGTTCCGGCGTAGCCCGCGCTGTTTGCGCCGGCAAAGCTCGAGCTCGATCTGCCCGAGTCTCCGCCGTTCGCGAGTACGGTGCTCGCGCCGGCAGCGCCACTCGCGGCTAAGCTCGCGCCTGCGTGTCCGCCGCTACCGCTGCTTCCACCTTGCGCGCGATTTTCACCCGCGTTGCTGCCGGAGCAAGCGCAGAGCGCGATCGCAAAACCCAAGCATGTCGAGACTCGAGGTGCGTACATGTAGTGCGTCTCCGAAGTCCAATTGCCGCACGAGCCAGTCGAGGCTCGGTGAGGTGTTTCGCCCCGCGAGACAGCAAGATCCTTGCCGCACGGATTTGCACGCAAAGCTTTCACTGGGTCTGGCATTTTCGCGCTAGCCACGTGCTCGCATGCGGATCGAGCGTGAATTCGTGGCAAATGGCGCCGCTGCTCGCTTTTCAGGCGGAGTTACCGCGCACAAAGCGTTCGTCCGACTACGCAAGTTTCGCTGGGCGGGAGGTTTTTTGCTTTTACGTTCTTCCGCTGCGCGGCATCTTGGGGCTGGTGGGAGGAGGCTGGAGCTATCGCGTGTTGCCTATCTTCCGAACAACATTCCCGAGTTCAGCGCGAGCGCGCGGATATCGATTTGCGCTATCGGCAGTGCTGGGGTGTGCCGCCGCGTGTTCGTCGTCGTCGACGAAGCAGAGCACATCGTCTGCGAGCAACTCGACGCCGCCCGTGCCGTTCGAAGCCGTCTCGCCGGCGAGTTACGTCGCGAAGGTGAAGAACGTGCTGGTCGGCATGCCGCCGACGGACGACGAAATCAGCGCCGTCAGCGCCGATCCGAGCGCGCTCAAAGGCTTGATCACGAACTGGCAAGAGCTGCCGGAATATCAGAGCAAAATGCAGCGCTTCTTCGAGCTCGCGTTTCAGCAAACGCAAATCTCGATCGCTGATTTTGCCGATCAATCCTACCCGAAGCAGCTCGTGATCAATCAGACGACCTCGCCGCTCTTGCTCCAAGCCGCGTCGCAGAGCTTCGCGCGCACGATGCGCGAATTGATTTCGGAAGGCCGGCCACTGACCGACGCGGTCACGACTCAGCAGTTGATGATGACGACCGCGCTGAAAGAACTCTACGCGTTCCTCGACGTTTGGGAGGTCGATGACGACGGCAAAGTCACTGACGGCTTCAAAGCAAAATTTCCGAAGCAGAGCATCATCGCCGAATCAGCGCTGGGTCCGATCCCGATCGCGGACTCGGTCGATCCGACGAACGCGAACTTCATGCACTTCTACGATCCAGATGTTGCGACCGCGAATACAGACGTGAGTGACTGCGCTTCGGATCCGATCACCTTTCCGAGCAGCGCGATGTCCGTGCATCGCATCCTGTATGGTTCGCTCGACGGCTACAAGAGCGCGACGAGCGTCGCCTGTCCGCCGGTTTCGGGCGGCGCCAGCTCGGCGCAACTCACGAGCGACGACTTCAACGATTGGACGATGGTCAGCTTGCGCGCGCCGAACGCGGGCGAAGCCGTAACGGCGTTCTACGACTTGCCTGGGCTGCGCAGCGCGAGCGAGCTCGTGCTCACCGTGCCGCGGCTCGGCTTTTTCAGCACGCCGGCCTTCTTCGCCAATTGGCAAACCAATATCAGCAACCAAATGCGCGTCACGCTGAATCAGAGCTTGATCGTCGCACTCGGCGCCCAAGTCGACGGCACGGACACCACGATGACGCCGGGCAATCCGCCACCTGGCCTCGATGCGATGCACGCGGGCAGTGGCGCTTGCTTCGGCTGTCATCAGTCGCTCGACCCGCTGCGCTCGATTTTTTCCGCGACTTATTCCTGGAACTATCACAACCAACTCGACGGCACTTGGTCGACGCAGCCCGGGATCTTTTCGTTCCAAAAGGTGACTCAGTCGGTCAAGAGCATGGCGGATTTCGGTGCAGTGCTCGGCTCGCATCCGCTGTTCGCCAAAGCTTGGGTGCAAAAGCTTTGCTACTACGCGAATTCGTCACCGTGTCTCGATTCGGATCCGGAGTTTCAGCGCGTCGTCTCGGTGTTTCAGAGTTCGAATTTTGCCTGGAACACGCTGGTCGCCGAGTTGCTCTCGTCGCCGCTGATCACGAACGCGGCGCACACCGCGACATACGACAAGAACGGCGAGGTGGTGGCCGTGTCGCGCCGCGATCATCTGTGCGCGGCGCTCGACACGCGGCTCGGCTTCGCCGACATTTGTGGCTCGCACGCGGTCACCAGCAAAGAGGCCCGAGCGCTCGTGCCTTCGATTGCCGCAGGCTTGCCTTCGGACGGCTATGGTCGCGGCTCGGTCGCGCCGGTGCTGCCGAATCAGCCGACCTTGTTCTATCGCGCGGGGCTCGAAAACATCTGCGAGAACGTCGCTTCGCAAACCGTCGACGTCGCGACTGCGAATCAACAGGCGAACGTCAAGCAATGGAGCAGCAAGGATCCGAACAGCGCGATTGCGGATTTCGTTTCGATCGTGATGGCGCTCGCGCCGAGCGATCCGCGTTCGAGCCAGGCGACGAGCATCCTCCAATCGCACTTCATGCAAGCCACGCAAGGCGGCGCCACCGCGAGCAACGCCTTG
>DASYCL010000007.1:0-8627 GCA_036500245.1 Polyangiaceae bacterium
CTCGACAGCACCGTATGCGCCGCGTTCGTGGCGCGATCGACGATCTTCGAGGCCAAATCGACGGCCTCGGTGTAGCGATAGATGCCGGCCTGGAGGGCAATCAGCGTCGCCGTGTCGTAGCTGTGGAGCTCCGAGGCGTTCGCGACTTGGTGCTCGCCGAGATCGATCTCCTTGCCCAGTCCGCGCGCGGCGCGCAAGAACGGGCTCTCCTCTGTTGGCTCCGGCGCCACGCGCGAAAGCTCCGGCCGTGCCGGCTCCGTCGGAAGAATGCGCTCGCCCGCAAAGCCGCTGATATTCATGTCCGGTTGCTGTTCGGCGCACTCGCGAGCCGAGTTGCTCACTGATTTCAGGTCGGGACTTCGCGCAAGTGCTTGGCCAAGCGTCCCAAAGCGCGCGTGTGCAAGCGGCTGGCCCACGATTTGCTGAGCCCGAGCTCTGCCGCAACGTGATCGAAACGCGCGCCCTCGAGGTAGTGACGGCGCACGAGCTCAGCCTCTTCATGCGGCAATTCAGCGATCGCGCGCTGCAGAACTGCGAGCAGCTGGGCGGCACCGACCGCTTCTTCGGGGTTATCACTGGCGACCAACGTGCGCTCGCCGTCGTCACCGTGCGCGGTCGGCGCGAGCAAGCCGGCGGCCATGGCCGTCGCCATGGCGGCCAAATGATCGTTCAACGCTTGCTCGGCTTCGGCCGGACCTGCGCCGGGCGCCCGCGGCGCGGCCAGATCTTCCTGCGCGCCTTCGCTGACACGCGTGGCCGCTTGCAAGCCATTGAGTCGCTCGTGCGTACGACGCGACAAGCGGGCCGAGGCGCGCACGCCGTCGATGATCGCGCCGCGCACGCGGAAATTCGCGTAGCCGCGGAACGGCACGCCGCGCGATTCGTCGAACCGACGCGCCGCGTCCCACAGCCCTTCATGCCCGAAGCTCACGAGCTCTTGCAAATCCGCTGCGCCGCCGAGCGTGCGCACGATCTGGCGCGCGATCACCTCCACGAGCCCGAGACCCGAGGAAAATCGCTCCTGTACTTCAGGTGAGTCGCTCTTTTCCACCACGCGCGGGCGACTCTAACAATTCCCTCCGGCGCGGCACATCAGCATTGTGTCGGCCCTGCGCTCGCGCACGGAGTTCTTGGGCTGCTGGCACGTTTCGGCCAACCGTTGCGCTTTTTCGCACCCACTCCTGAAGGTGCGATCAGCCTCGGCCCGTGCCATATTCCCGGAAGTCATGCTCCGTTGGGGCACAGTCGCCATTGCTTATCTCGTCGCCAGCGCCAGCGCTGTGACGGTTGCGATTCTTTGGCGCGGCACCTTGGTCTACCCGGAGCCGTGGCTGGTTTTGCCTGCGCTCGCGAGCCACGCTTATAGCGCCGCGATCGGCTTGGCTTTCGGCGGCTTGGTCGTGCTCAGCACGCGCGTGTTCGTCAGTCGCTTCAGCTGGGCCAGAAACCTGCATCGTGAATTGCGACCCGTCGCGCGCGACCTCAGCGCGGGCGGCATCGCGGCGATTGCGCTGCTCAGCGCGTTCGGCGAGGAGCTCCTGTTCCGCGGGCTCTTGCAGCCGTGGCTCGGGTTTTGGCTGCAAGCGCTGGTATTCGGCGTGGTGCACGCGCAGCTGCGCGGTCCGAGTCGTTGGGCATGGGTCGCCTGGGCCACGATCATGGGCCTGGCTTTCGGCGCGATCTACGCGCTCACCGGCTCGCTCACCGGAGCCATCGCCGCGCACGCGCTGATCAACTGGCTCAATCTCGGTTATCTGAAGAACCACGATCCTGAACCGAGACGACGTTCACTGGGTGGACTGTTGGGCCAACGTAGTTAGTTTTTTCGCCCTGCGCGATTCGGCGTTTGGCCGCTCACGCGACGAGCGAGAACCGTAATCAGCCACGCGATTGGCGACTTTGTTTGTTTCTGACTATTCATGACATCTCGTCTCTTCTTTTCGCGCCGGAGCGCGCGCGAAGGCCCGCAGCCGAATGCCCGGAAATAAAACAAAGCCAGCAGGTTCGCGCGGCTGATCACGGTTTTCGAAAGAGAGGCGGCCACGTTAGAACTGACCGGACAGGCGCCAGCCGCGCGGCTAGAAGCGCGAGCGGCCAAGCGCTGATTTCCGCGCAGCGCCAAAACATCCCAAAAGTGATGAATGGTCAGAAAAAACGTCCCGACGCTATTTTTCGTCCATCCGAGAAAGCTGAGGCGATCCCCATGCTAAGGCGTCGTCTGCTATTCTGACCTCACACGAAAGCATACCGCCCGTGATGGCTGCGCCCGACTCGAGTTACCCCGAAGACAGGCCGCGGGTACTCGTCGTCGACGACGAGAAATTCATCCGCGACATCATTGCCGATTTCCTCGGCATGGAGGGGTACATCGTGCGCACCGCCGAAGACGGCGTGAGCGCCACGAACGAGCTCGAGCGCGCCCGCTACGACATGGTCATCAGTGACCTGAAGATGCCGAAGATGGGCGGCCTCGACTTGCTGCGCGAGGTCGCGCGCACCCACCCGGACACGCTGACCGTGATCATGACGGGCTTCGGCACGGTCGAAACCGCGATCGATGCCATGAAGCGCGGCGCCTACGACTACATCCTGAAGCCGTTCAAGGTCGAAGAGATCGTGCACATCGTGCAGCGCGGGCTCGAGAAGCGCCGGCTCGCGGCCGAAAATCTGCGCCTGCGCGAAGCGCTCTCACTCTACAAAGTGAGCGAAGCCATCACCGCGAGTCTCTCGCTCGACGAAGTGATCGCGACCGTCGCCGACAGCGGCTTGAACGAGATCCGCGCGGATCTGGTGATGACCTGGCTCGACAACGGCGAGGGCGCTTTTTTCCCGCGCAACGTCAGCCAAAGCTCCGCCTTTCCCGAAGCCGAAGAGGTCGGCGAGCTCGACGCGATCGTCGTGAGCGAGCGCCTTCGGCGCGAGAATTTTTTGGTGGAACATGGGGCACGCGCGCGCGAACTGTTCCGAGCGCTGCCGTCGCGACAAGTGCAGAGCATCACGATCGTGCCGCTGAAAATGCGCGAGCGTTTGCTCGGCTGGATCGCGGTGGTTTCGCTGACCGCGAGCCGTCGCTTCGACGAAGGCCAGCGCAAACTGCTCAGCATCATTGCTTCGCGCGCGGCCGCGGCGATCGAAAACGCGCGCCTCTACGAAGATCTACAGGCTACGTTTCAGCAAACGATTCAAAGCCTCGCGCGCACGATCGACAAAATGGATCGCTACACCTCGGGTCACTCCGAGCGCGTGGCACGCTACGCCGTGAACCTCGCGCGCTGGCTCGGCCTGGACGACGTGCAGATCGAAATCGTGCGCCACTCGGCCCTGATGCACGACATCGGCAAAGTCGGCTGCGTGATGAACCTGAACAAAACCGGCAAGCTCACGCAGCAGGAATACGAGGTATTCAAGCGCCACCCGACGTACGGGCGCGAGATCCTCGACCCAATCAAATTCTTGCAACCGGTAATCCCAGGCGTGCACTTGCACCACGAGCGCTGGGACGGCCGCGGCTATCCGCTAGGCCTGGCCAAGCAAGACATCCCGCTGATCGCGCGCATCATCGCGGTCGCCGACACCTATGACGCAATGACGAGCGATCGCGCGTATCGCCGCGCGCTGCCACACGAAGTGACGGTGAACGAAATTTTGCGCTGCTCCGGCTCGCAATTCGATCCCGATATTGCCAACGTATTCACCGAACAAATCGACGGGCTGCGCAGTGAACTCGTCGATTCCGGCGCTAAGATCCCGGAATGACCAGCGCGGCCTCGGTACGTGCAGTGTGGCTCGGCCGCGCCGCGTACGCGCCGGTGCACGAACTGCAACATCAGTTGCATGAAGCGCGCAAAGCCGACCGCATCGGGGATACCGTGCTATTCGTCGAGCACGAGCCGACGATCACGCTCGGCCGCGGCGCGAAAGCCGAGCAGATTTTGGCCTCCGAAGCCTCGCTCGCCGACGCGGGCATCGCCATCGTGTCGACCGGGCGCGGCGGAGAAATCACGCTACACGCGCCTGGCCAACTCGTCTGCTATCCGATTTTGGATTTGCACAATCGCCAAGACGTGCGCCGCTACGTTCGCGATCTGAATCGGGTGATGACCAGGCTGGCCGCGAGCTATGGCATCGAGAGCGGAGCGATCGACAAATACATCGGGCTTTGGACAGATCAGGCAGAGCCGAGTAGTTGGACCGGCGTGGAGCGCGCGCTCACGCCGGTGAAGCTCGGCGCGATCGGCGTGCGCATCTCGCGCTGGGTCACGATGCACGGCTTCGCCTTCAATCTGAGCACGGATTTGTCGCTGTTTCGTCTGATCGTTCCGTGCGGGATCACCGAGTTCGGCGTGGGTTCGATCCAATCGCTCACGGGCGCGGCGCCAGACGTGAAGAGCGCCGCCGAACGCGCGCTCCCGCTCCTCTGTGACGTGTTCGGTTTCCCGAGCGTCGCGCTCGAAACGACGAGCAGCGCGGACCTCAGCGCGGAGCTTTCGACCGCGTCCGCGGTTTCGCTTCAAACTTCGCTCTGAGCAGCTTTCGTCCGGGTCGCGACGATCAGCACGTTCCCGAACGGCGTGCCCGCGGATGCGCCGAGCACTTCGCAGGCAAAGCCCGCCCGCGTGAGCGCGGTCACGAGCTCACCCGCGGGACGATAATGTCGATCCGCGCGGCCGCGATTGTAGCCGCTGATCTTGGCGAGCCACTCGAGCATGCGGGTGACCGCGCCGCGCGCGCCCGGCACGCTGTCGAGCTCGCGGATCAGGATCCGACCGCGCGGCACGCGCTCGGCGACTTTTTGCAGCAGCGCGTCTTGCTCCCCGATCGGTAGATAGTGAAGGACGTCAATCAGCAGCACCGTGTCCACTTCGCTAGCCAGAGGCGCGAGCAGATCGCGCACTTCGACGATCGCGCCATCAGCGGCGGCGATCCGGCACACGTCGATTTTGCGCGCGTCGCCGTCGAACGCGGACAGCGCGTCGAGCCGCGCCGATTCCAGTAAAAACAAGCCGAATTGGCCGCGGCCCGCGCCGGCGTCGAGCACGCGCCCGAAGTCGCCGGGCAAACGTAAGAGCAGCCGTGTGAGCGGATCGAAGCGCAGTTTGGCCGCGACGTAAAAACGATCCGCGAGCGGCGCGCCTCGATAGCGCTCGATCGTGCGCGCCAGCGCGGCTTCGAATTGGTCGTCGCTCGCGACGGCTTTGTCGAGCTCCGTGTTTTCTGAGCTACGTCGGCGCGCAACGGCGAACGCGATGCTCGCCCCGAGCAGGGCGAGACCCAAGCCGACGAAGACACTGCCGACCGCCGCCTCGAAAACAAACCCTAAAATCCCGGTCTGCTTCGCGCGTTCGAGCGTGAACGCCGCGTACTTGCCGGTGAGCACGAGCGAGCCGACTTCGACTTCGAGCGTGAGCAAAAATGGCGCGACCAACGGATTGGAAATGTTGGCCGCGAGGTACGTCGCGAGAAAGTCCAAACCGAGCGGCAAGCACCAGAGCAAGCACAAGAAAAAATGCAGGCCGTAGACCGGCAAGCTACCGATGAACAAACCCGAACCGACCGCCAGCGCAACCCGCGCGGGTGATTGACGCACACCGCGCAAGCGCCGCCAAATTCGAGTCACTGAGCGGCGCAAAGCGCGCGGCGAATTCATCGGACCCGCGGCGACCCTAGCCCAAACTGCGTCCCGTCAAATGAGGCACGTGCAGCCCCAAACCGGGCCGTTCGCGGCGGGCACACAGCTGCAAGAACACGCGTCTTGGCCGCTCCCGAGCTGGCAATCAGGATCGCCCAGCAGGCACGCCCGTCCCGCCAAATCATTCACCGATGACACGCGGCAGACCGCTGGAATCGCCGAGCAAACATCGCCCGCGGAGATCGAGTCGAGTCCGTCCGGGCAAATCGGGTCCGATGTCGGCGTCGGACAGCTCGGACTCGACAGCTTGCCCGTCCTCGAATCACAGCACTCGACACCGGTTGGGTCACAGCGCGGACACTGCGACTGTGGAAAGTAGTTTTCCGGTTGGCACTGCCAACCGGTCCCGGCATGCGATCCGACGCAGACTTGATACGGACCGGTGAGCTCGGCGCAATCGCTCACGCAGACTTCGGGCGCGCCACCACACGACGAGCTAGCCCCGACCCCATCGTTGCCACCGGTACCGGCGTTGCCACTCGTAGCTCGGTTTCCAGTCGTGCCGCCGTCACTCGCGCCACCACTGCCGGCAGAGGCGGCGCTCGCGCTTTCCATCGCTCTACCGCCGCACGCAGCGAGCGCTAAGACGAATGCGAAGGCCGCCGCGTGCACGACTTCGCTCGCACCGTGGGCGCTCGTTCGTGTGAGCTCATTCATCGTCGCCGGATGCTCAAGCCGGCGGGAACGACGATTTGCCGCGCTGGCTCTGCGCGATTTTCAGGTACATCTGCGCGCTCTTGTGCGCGCTGTCACGCGCCAAAACGGCTTCGAATTCGCCGATCGCGGGCTCGTACTCGCCCGCGGAGAGCATCGCTACGCCGAGTAGCACGCGCGCTTGCACGTAGTTCGGGTTGCTTTGCTTGGCGAGCTCGAGTTGCTCGCGTGCGCGATCCTTCTGGCCGAGATCGCGGTACAGCGTCGCGAGCCGCGTGCGCAAATCGGCGAATGTCGGGCACAGGGCGACGGCGCGTTCGAGCTCGTGCACGGCTTCGGCGGGCATGGCCGCGTCTTGATAGGCTTGGCTGATCTCGGCGTGCATGTTCGCGATGCGACCCATCGCGAACGGATCGGCTTGAGTGCCGGCAGCACGACCGCGAATCTTCGCGTAGATCTCGCGCGCGGAGTCGTACTTACCGAGGTCGTTGTAGGTGACCATCAGGTTGAGCTGCGCTTCGGTGTAGTTCGGATTCAGGCTGACAGCCTTTTCGAAGTACTGTTCGGCTTGCGAGAAGTCGCCCTGGGCGTGCGCGATCACGCCGAGCATGTCGAACACGTCGGCGAAGCGATCGGTTTGCTGAACGACTTGTTTCAACAAGTATTCGGCCTTGTCGAACTCGCGCTTCTGGTAGTGCTCGCGGCCGAGCAGGAGCAGTTGCTTGAGGTGGTCGTCCATGATTGGGCGAGTGTGTTTCAAAGGCGGAGCTTGCGAAAGCCTCGAACCCGTGTCGTCGGCGAAAATCGGCAAAACGTCCGCGCCGCGAATGCGGGCTACCAGTGCGCGGATTCGGCCTTAAACTGCTGAATTAAAAGAAAATTCGTGCTTGGGTGCGGCCCTCGAGCTTGCTGCGCTAGGTCTCCGCTGCTACTTCGCCGTCGTGCCCTCTTCTCCGGGAGCCGGAGGATCGCGCCACGTCGGGCGTGTCGTGGATCCTTCAGTACGCGACGACGGAGATCCCGAACCCGATCTTCAATTGGCGTCGGAGCCGGCGGCCAGAGAGCTCGCGCCGGAAGAATCCGTGCGCCAGCGATCGCTGGGCGGCGCCGAGAGCATGCGCGAGCGACTCTTGGCGCGAGCCGAAAGCGCGCGGCGCGATGCGGAGCTGCCGGTGCGCGGCGGCCTCGACGAAATCGGGCAAGCCGAAGCGCGAACCTCGCTCGACGGTGAACTCGAAGCGCTCGGCGCGCCATCGGTGCGCGCGCCGTCAGCGCCGATCGGGCCGCAGGGTTCCGAGCAGCTCTCGCCAACGTTGATCGCGATCTTCGGCACGCTGATCGGCGTCGCGACGGTGCTTTCGATCATCGCGCTGATGATCAATATCGATCACCATCGCGCGCCGGCCACGACGGAGCCGAGCGCGACCGAGTCCGCGCATGCCCCGGCGCTCACGATCGCCGAGCCGCCGCCGGTGCCGAAGCGCGAACGACACAAGCTCCCCAGTCCCTGGCGTATCGCCGACGCGAAGGGCGATCCGAAGACGCGCATCGTCGAAGGCAAGGTCGGCACCGATCCGTTCATCAAGGCGCTCACCGGCGCGGGCGTCGAAGAGAAAGAAGCGTATCGCGTACTCAAGGCGATGAGCGGCGTGCGCGATTTCGACAAGTGCAACAAGTCGGATCGCTTCGCCGCGCTGATCGAGCGCGGCAGTTCGCGGCTCAAGGCGTTCGAATACAGCGTCGGGCCCGAGGAAATTTATCAAGCACGTGAAGGCGATGACGGGCTGCTCAAAGGCTCGAAGCTCGACTTGAAGGTCGAGCACAATCAAGTCACGGGCGCGCTGGTTTACGACGGTCACGACTTCGATGCGTCCGCCGAGCGTGCGGGGTTCGACGCAGGGCTCGGCCACTTCGTGGCGATCGCGCTCCAAGGGCATCTGTCGATGGATGAGCTCGAGCGCGGCGATACGCTTCGAGTGATCGCGCAAGAGGTGACGGTGCTCGGGGAATTCGCGCGTTACACCGGCGTCGAAGCGCTCGAAGTGCGCCACGCCAATTCGAAGCGAGACACGCTACGCGTCTATTACTTCGATGATCCAACCCTCAAGGGTTATTATGATGCCTCGGGCAAATCGCCGACCGAAGGCGGTTGGCGCAAGCCGATCCCGGGCGCGGCAGTCACCTCGCCGTTCAACCCCAAGCGCATGCACCCGATCCTGCACAAGATCATGCCGCACCTCGGCACGGACATCGGCGCGCCGATCGGCACGCCCGTGGGTGCGTC
>DASYCL010000008.1:0-12140 GCA_036500245.1 Polyangiaceae bacterium
CCTCGCTCACGCGGCCCGCGAGATCCGGACCGCGCGTGAACACGACCAACGTGCCGACCTTCACCGTGCGGCGTTGCTGCGCGAGCCGCGCGTCGAGCTCTTTCAAGCCGCTCGTGAGCGCGCCGTTGAGGTTGCGCGAGACGTCGCTCGAGCCCATTTTCGACAGCGCGTGCACGTCCGCGCTCGCGCCGTCCGGGCTCTTCGGGAAATCGGCGACAAAGCGCAGGCTCGGGCTGCCGTCGAACACGAATACGCTGACGGGCTGCGTCTTGCGCACGGTTTCCACGAACGAGCCGACCTCGCGCGCGAGCGCGTCGTCCGCCGCTTGCTCGCCGCTCACGTCGACGAGGAGCAACGTGTGGTGATAGGCGGCGAGCTCTTTCGGTAGCAAGGTTTGGTGAATGTCCTCGCTCGAGAGCGGCCGTTCGTTCTCGTAGATTTTGAAGTTCTCGAGCTGGAGTTCGGTGATCGGCTCTTTGCCGTCCGCCACGGAAATGTAAGCCGCGACGTTGCTCGGCTTCTGAAATGAAGTCGCAACCGGCTCGACTGAGACTCGATTCAATAACGAGCACGCCGAACAAGGCAAAACCAAAAGAAGAAAGGCAAAAGCGCGAAGCATCACGGCGCCGTGAGCATACCAAGCTCTCGCGCCCCGTATCTTCTCTTTCGCCTCAGCGCGGCGCTGGGACGAGCCGGCTTGGATGCATGCTGAGATGGCCAGACGATTGGGGGGCGTGGGCGCGGTGGCGACCGCGGGCAAGCGCAGCCCGACGCGCTGCCCGTTGCCGAATGCAAAGTAAGTCCCAGTTGGGACTTAGAACCGAGTTCCTGCGAGCTACGTAGCAGTCGCGCGCCGCGCCAACACCCGCCTGCTCCTCCCCTTCGCGCCGCAGCGCGCGTGAAAGGCCACAGCCGCCTGCCCGGAAATAAGACAAAGCTACGGATTCGCCAGGCTGATCACGGTTTTCGACAGAGAGGCGGCCACGTTGAAACTGACCGAACAGGCGCCCGTCGCGTCGCAGGATGCGCGAGCGGCCAAACGCTGTGACTCGCGCAGCGCAAAGAAAAAAACCTCACTCCCAAAACCGACGACCCACGCGCGCGTTGCTCAACATATCCGTCATCCCATGCGACAAAGGCCGCGGCAGCTCGGATTCGGCGAAGGAGCGCACTTCTAGGATCTCGAGTGGATTGTCCGGCGGGTGCGACGGCGGCGCGACGGTGGCTTCGACCACGATGGTGACCGCGTGAAAGCGGATGTCGCGCTCGGGGTTGGAATAGACGCCGACTACGTCTCCGAGCGATACGAGCCGCGTGCCGGCTTCTTCGAGTAGTTCGCGCTCGATCGCGACGCGCAGGGTTTCGCCCCACTCGAGCGTGCCGCCCGGCAGCGCCCACTGGCCGGTATCCGAGCGGCGAATCAGCACGTAGCGTCCGTCCGGCGTGCGCGCGATCGCGGCGATGCCGACGACTGGGCGCCGCAACAGATGCCGCGCCACTTCTCGAGTGAGTTTCCAAACGCCGCTCGGAATTCGCACGGCCCGAGCATGCCCCGAGCTCGGGGTGCGTGTCGCGTCGAATTTGTGGTAGCGACTGCCGGCGAGGATGGTCGAACGGCGCGCGCTCCATTTGCCATTGCTGCCACTCCTGGCATTCGTGAGCGTCGCGCTCGGCTGTGGCAAGCGCGCCGACCCGCCTGGCGCCGCGCCGAGTGCGTCCGCGAGCGAAAGCGCGACGAGCCAAGCGCGCCTCGCGGGCACCGAAGCACCGAGCGCCGCGAGCAACGCAGCCGCGCCGTCGAGCGGCCCCGTGCCCGGTTCGCGCGACGACAATCTGCCGTTTTCGCCCGACAGCGAGCGCGCGAGCACGCGCGTTGCGAGCGTCGCGTGGCGCACTTGGATTTATACGGACATCGGCAAGCAGCGCACGCGCTACGGCTATCTGCGCGCCGGCGCGATCGTGGACGCGCGCGGTCCGGCGTTGAAAAACGATGGCTGTGACGGCGGTTGGTACCGCGTGAACCCGCGCGGGTTCGTCTGCATCGGGCTCGGCGCGACGTTGAATTTGCTCGATCCAGTCGTGCTAGCCTCCGAGAATCGGCCGATCCGCGGGCACAGCGCGCCGTACTTGTATGCGCTCTCTCACGAAACTCCGCCGCTTCTTTATTTCAAGTTGCCGACCCAGGCACAAATGAAAGAAGCCGAAGGCTACGACGTGAGCACGCGGGCGGCGAATTTCATCGAGCGCATTCGCGCGCAAGGCAAACAGGATTTGGCCCTTGAGTTCGGGCCACCGCCGGAGTTCCTGGCGCACGGCCAAAAGCTCGACAAGCCGTACGGGGTGAAGTCACCGATGCGCAAAGCGGTCGACGCGGGGCCCGCGAGTGCGGACAGCGGCTTTGCGATTTCGAAGACGTTTCTCTGGGAAAATCGCGCGTTCGGACTCACGACGGAGCTCGACGTGATCGCGCTCGATCGCGTGAAGCTGGTCGAGCCAAGCGAGTTTCATGGCGTCGAATTAGCGGAGGGTGAAACGCTGCCGGTTGGGTTCGTGAAAGATCATGGCGCGCCGAAATACGGTGCGGACGCCGAGGGTCGCCCCGTCGGTCGCGGGGCGTACGGTTTCCGCGAAGGCGTGAAGCTCAGCGGCAAACGCTTGGCCGGCGGCCTTTTGGAAACGCGCGACGGCGGTTTTGCGCCACAAGTCAGCTTGCGCATTTTGCCCGCGCGCGATTCGTTCCCGAGCTTCGCGACCGGCGATCGCAAATGGGTGGATATTTCGATCCGCGAGCAAAGCTTGGTCGCGTACGTCGGGCGGCGCGCGGTCTACGCCACGCTCGTCAGCACCGGCCGCGGTGGGCTCGGACCGAACGGGCCGTACTCGGACGCGGCGATGGAAAAGTCGAGCTCGACCGTGCGTGGGACGTTCATGATCTACCAAAAAGAAGTGAGCTCCACGATGGACGGCGACGAAGACCAGAGTGACTCCTTCAACCTGCGTGATGTGCCGTTCGTGCAGTACTTCCACAAAGGCTTCGCGCTCCACGGCACTTACTGGCACGATGATTTCGGCAAAGTGCGCAGCCACGGCTGCGTCAACCTCGCACCGATGGACGCAGCTTGGCTCTTCGAGTGGACCGATCCTACGGTGCCCGCCGACTGGCACGGCGTCATCAATAAGGAGCGCGGCACGGTCGTATACATCCACGTCTGAGCAGTTCTCAGCCAAATTGGGCTGATTTAGCCACCTTGCCAAGCAAGGCGGGACTCGGGCATCGTTGGATACTGGCCATGAACGCACCTATCGTCGAGTTGTTGAAGCGCACGTTGTCGGTGGGCGGCAACGAATTACGGCTGATCCCGGGTCGTCGCACCATCGTCGTGATGCCGCAAGGCGAAACCGAAGTGCGCGGCGATCCGCAAACCAGCGAGCGCGTGCAGCAGATGATCGATCCGGTGCTCACGCCCGAGGCGCGCCGCAGCTTGAGCTCGGGTTACGCGGAGTGGGAGTTCGCGCTCGAAGACAAAGGCCCCGTGCGCACGCGCGCCGAGATGAGAGCGGGACAGCTCTCGGCGTTCTTCTTTCTCGACTCGTGTAGCGCGACGGGCGGCAAACCCGCGCCGCGCGCAGCCGCGCCGATGCCGGCTCCCGCGATGTCTGTGCCTTTTCCCGATCGCTCACCGCCGATGCCGGTGCCGATGGCCGACCGCGCGCCGCCGATGCCCTCGCCTTCGTTCGGCAACTTTGCAGTCCCGTCGATGGCGGCGAACATCATCGAAACCGACGACGATCGTTCGCCGGTTTTGCCGAACCGCGCGCCGGTGGCCGAAAATCGCGTCAGCATAGGCCCAGTCAGCGGCAAAGCGACCGGCGAAATCGATCGTCTATTGAACAAACTGGTCGAGCTCAAAGGCTCGGACTTGCACTTGTCGGTGAGCTCGCCGCCCATGATCCGCAAAGACGGCGAGATGCAGCCGCTCCCCGGCTTCCCCGCGCTCACCGCCGAAGTGATGGAACGCATGGTGATGCCGATCGTGCCGGATCGAAACCGCGAAGAGTTCGCGCGCACGCACGACAGCGACTTCGCCTACGAGCTGCCCGGCATTTGCCGCTTCCGCGCGAACCTGTTCATCGATTTGAAGGGCATCGGCGCGGTATTCCGTGTCATCCCGAGCAAGATTCTGTCGGTCGAAGATCTCGGCATTCCGAGAGAGGTGCTCTCGCTCTGCCATTTGCCGAAAGGCCTCGTGCTCGTCACCGGCCCGACCGGTTCCGGCAAGAGCACCACGCTCGCCGCGCTGATCGACTACATCAATAGGAACCGCAGCGATCACATCATCACGATCGAAGATCCGGTCGAGTTCGTGCACCCGAATAAGAAGTGCCTGATCAATCAGCGTCAAGTCGGCGAGCACACGGACTCGTTCAAAAAGGCGCTTCGCGCCGCGCTGCGCGAGGATCCGGACATCGTGCTGCTCGGCGAAATGCGCGATCTCGAGACCATCGCCATCGCGCTCGAGACGGCGGAAACCGGGCACTTGGTCTTCGGCACGCTGCACACGTCGTCCGCACCGGCCACGATCGATCGCATCATCGATCAGTATCCGCCGGAGCAGCAGGCGCAAATTCGCGTCATGCTCGCCAACAGCCTCAAAGGCGTGATGGCGCAAATGCTGTGCAAGAAAATCGGCGGCGGCCGCGCGGCGGCCTGGGAAATCATGTTCGGCGTACCCGCGATCTCGAACCTGATCCGCGAACAAAAAATCTTCCAAATCCCGTCAATCATGCAAACGGGCCGAAAACTCGGCATGGCCTTGATGAACGACAGCTTGTTCAAGCTGGTGAAAGACGGCCTGGTCGCGCCCGAAGAAGCCATCGCCAAAGCCAACGACAAAGGCGGCCTCGCGCAGATGTTTCAACAAGCCAACATTTCGTTGCCCGCCGCCAAGACCGAGCTCTAAGCTTCGAAGCCACGCCGGCTATGCGCGCGGCGAGCGCCGACGCCGGCGCCGGCGCGCCAGGCCGAGTGCCGCGAACGCTGCCGCGAGCCACGCGCCACTTGGACTCGAATTTCGAGTTTGAATGGCGCAGCTGCCGCTGTCGCTCGACGAGCCGCTCGTAGCCGCGCCGCCCGTCCCGGCGCTCGACTCGCCGGCGACGTTCGCCGAACCGCTCGCGCCCGCGCCCGTTGTCCCCGCGCCATCCGCGCGACCGCCGCTCGCGCTCGTCGTTCCTGCCGTCGCCACCGCGCCGCCGTCGGTGCTCATGCCGCCGTTGCTCGTGCCAGCAGTACTCGCACCGCCCGCGCTCGAGCCGCCACTGCTCGCGCCGCCGCTGCCGCCATTCGCCGTTCCTGCGCTACCGCCCGCCGTAAATCCACCGCCGCCGCCGAAACCGCCGATGCCGCCGCCCGCGGTTCCGCCGGTGCCCCCGTGGCCACCCGCTCCGCCAACCCCGCCGATCCCGCCGGAACCTGCAGTCGCAGCGCCCGCGGTTCCGCTCGAACCACCGCTTCCCGCCGCGCCCGCGCCGCCACTCGGCGGCGCATACTCGAACGCGCCGATGTCCACCGCGCTGCCGACGACGCGCGGATTGCCGGCGATATCCGTCGCAGGCAATCCTCCGGGGGCGGCGTTGAAGCCCGCGTTGACTAACTGGGACGTGCTCTCCAAACGAAAATCCCCGTTGTCGCGATCGACATAGCCCGGATCGACGAACGACTCGAACGCTTGATTCGCGATCTGCGTCGGATCGAAGAAATCGATCGCGAAAAAGTCGTTATTGCGGGCATCCATCGGCTGCCCCTCACCACCGAAGATCGGCATGTGCGAGAAAATGTTGTCGTAGAGATTGAACTGGAATTTGTCGAGACCGCCCACGCTCATCCCGTACGAGGAAGAGCCGTTGTCGAGATCGATCGTGTTTCCAGTGATGTCGAGCACGCCGCTGACCGCCGTGCCGAGCTCGTCGAAGTGCGAAGCCGTGAAGCCCCAACCCGGCGCGCCGAACGATTGGCGATGGATCAGATTGCTCCAGATGTGCGCGGTGATGTTGCCCGTGTCGAGCTCGAAGCGAATCGCCGAGCTGCTCTCGGGGTTCACCGGCAAGCCGAGGAAGCGATTGCGCAAGATGTCGAGCACGATCGCGTCCGTGCCTTTGGCGTCCGTCTGCACGAAAACGCTGGTGTCGCTGGCGTTGAACAGGTTGTCCGAGATTTCGAGATTCGAAGGGACGTTGAGCTGCGCGAAGAACGTCAGCGATAGGTCGCCCTGCGGTCCTCCGCTCGAGCGCACGAGCTCGCAATGCTGGAGCGCAAACGAATGCCCGGAGCCGCTGGCAAAACTCAGCTGAACGTCCGCCGTGACCGCGAGCTCCGAAATCACGACCGCGGTCGCCGCGCCGCCCGGATCTTCCTGAATCACGATCTGGTGCGGCATGTTTTGGTCTGGGGGCGTGAGTTCGCCGCCAATCGAGCCGTTCACATTCGCCGCCGAGGTCAGCGTGATTGACTTTTTGATCGTCAAATCTTCCGCGATCTGATTGGCGGTCGTGATCTCGATGCGATCACCCGCTGTCGCGCCGTTGATGCACGCTTGGAGTGTCGTGTTGCACGGCGCGGCTCCGGGGTAACTGCGCGTCGCGGCCTGCGCCACGAGCGGCAACCCGAACACACTGCTGCCGAACCAAAGCGCCACGAATGTAGACGTTCGCATCTTTCCCGCTCCTCGCTGGAGTGAGCGAGTACCCCAGTTCGCCTCGAGATGGAACCGATTCCGGATCGACTCCACCGATTACGGCAATTCGCCGGGCCAGGGCGCGCGCACGAGTCGCGTCCAGAAATCCGAGTCGGTCGCGGCTTTCGGCCGCGAAAAGCTGGCCACGGCTTGCGTGAAGGCGATGTCTCCGTTTTGCGCGAGCTCGGGCACCAGCGCAAGCTCTCCGCAAAATGAGCTCGGATCGCTCGCCGGCAACACACAACGACCGAGCGTGTGCGGCGCGGACCACGGCCCGGTCACGCCGAGACCGCTCCGCACGCTGACGTCGCTCGAGAGCGGAGTCGCGTAGAGCATGAGCCAGCGCGCTCGCGTCGAATCGAACGCGACGCTCGGCTCGGTGCCACCTTCGACGAGTGGCACCGCGCCATCCGGATTCGCGCCGAAGACGCCCGCGCCTTGCCAGTATTCGTACGCGCTTTGATTCACGATTTGCGCGCTCGGCACGCGCGCGAGGTACACGTCCGCCGAAAGGTAACGCGCGCCGAGGCCGCCGAAGACGTACACTTCGTCGCCGACGAACGCCGCGCCGCTGCCGTAACTCGGGCGATCCGAAGTCCACAAAAGCGGCAGCGCCACGAAGCGCTGGCCGGCCGCGTCGTAGGTCGCGATGCCGAAGCCGTCGCTGGCCAAGCCGTCGCTGTGGTCGGCTGAAAAATACAGGAAAACGGCGCTGGCGAGGGTCACCGACGCGAGCGGGCGCGCGTTCACGTTCGCGCCGAGCGCGCTCGCGTCGATGAACGGGCGCGCTGGGAGCGGGGTGCTGCCGTCGAGACACGTCGAATCCGCGCCGCTGAAGGCGGTACTGCTCGCCGCGCCGTCGAGCGTCGCGGAACCTGCGATGACGAGCGCGCTTTGATCCGGCAAAGTGAGCTCGGAGACGCGACCGGTGAGCGCGCTCGCAACGTCACTGAGTGGGGTGCAGCCGCTCAGCGCGGGCGCGCTGCTCGTCGCGGGCGCGGCATCCGTCTCGCTGCCGATATTCACGGCACATGCACCGAGCAGCAGACCGAGCGCCGCGCCGAGCGCGCACCCAGCCAAGGCTTCAGCGCGCATCGAGCCTCACTCCCCCGCTCCAGCGAAGCTCGGTGCGATTGACCCAAATGCCTTCACCGTGTCCCGCTTCGAAGGCCGTGAAGGGTGTGAGCTCGAAGCTTTTGCCCGGCAGAGCCGCGCCGAGCAAGAGCCGCACGAGCGCCAATGTCTTCGCGCTGTCGTCGTGCGGTTCGATCAAGTCGAAGTAGAGGCGCGCGAGCGGTTCGATTTGGGGGCAAGCGTGGAAGCGCAAACCGAGCTCGAAAAAGGCCTGATATTCACCGCCCTCGTGCAGTGAATCAGCGACGGTGTCGCTCGCCGCGTGGGCGCCCACGAGATCCGGAAATGCATTCAAATCAGCGCGAAAGCCGAGGCGCGAGAATTGTTCGAAGCGACCACCGAGCAGCGTTTTCAGCGCCGCGTCCACGCTCACGTAGTCGCCGCCCGCGCCGAACGGCACGTCGTCCGGGTGGTAGCGATCGCTGAGCGTATAGTCGGTGCCGGCGAGCGCGAAGTCGCGACCGAGTGCGAGCGAGAGCTCGACCTCTTTGCCGGGACCGAGCGCGCGCGCCATGAAATCCGAAATTGCCCACGCGCCGCTCAGCGCGAACGCCGTGCGCTGGCTCTCGCCCGGCAGGACCGCGTGGCGCGACGCATCCTCGAACGCGACCAGCGCGGAGCCGCCGAGTCGGAACGTGAGATTTTCGTGACTGACGCTGAACAAGGCCAAATCGCCGCCGATCGAGGCTTGCGCGCGCGGACCGTAAGCATAGCTCGACACGGGCGCGTTCGGTGCGGCGGAATCGGCGATTGAAATGGCGCGGCTCGGTCCTGGCAGCCAGTCCGCGCGCGCACTCGACGTCTCGAAGACGCAGAGCGACGCGCAGAGTGCCCCCCCCAATAAAAAAGCAACACGCCTCATCGATAGCTCACTCGCACGAACCGCGGGTAGTAGAGGTCGTCGTTGGGATCGGGCGGCGCGCCGTCCATGCTCGAGGGCACGTAGGTCGCGGCGAGATCGGCACCGCGTTGTTCGGGATGCGCCTTGCCCGCATAAACGAATGCATCCGGCGAAAAAGATTCAGACGGACGCAGCACGTCGCGCGGCTCGGACCACGGTCCTTCGGGCGCATCCGCGCTGCGAATCGCGAGCGTGCTCGCGCCGAAGCCTTCGCTCGCGAAGAACAAGTATTTGCCGAGCGCCGGCGCGTAATTGACGCTGAATTCGGGCGCGCCTGGCGAAATCAGCGCGGTGCGCCCGCTGGCGTCCCCGAAGCTCGAGCCATTCCACCATTCCGGCGAAGTCAGATCGCCGGCGCTCGCGGCTGCGAGTGAAAAGCGCGCCAGGTAGATGTCGTGAAGATCGCCGGCCGCGCCGTAGACGTACAAGTAGGCGCCGAGCGAAAGCACTGCGCCGCCGAGATCGATGCTCTTGCTCGAATCCGCCGTGGTAAGCTCGCGTGGTTGCCAGGCGCTCGGTTCGTCGTCGGGATTGTCGACGGCAAACGCGGTCGAGTCGCCGCTGGCGAACCCCCACATGCCTTCGCTTTGCTGAAAGACGCGGCCATAAAACAAGAGCAAGCGATCGCCGAGGCGAATACCGTGGCCCGGCCAAAACCAATATTTTCCGTCTTCGGGCAGAAAGCTCGACGCGCCGTCCGCGCCGACGCGGTAGTAAAAACGCATGAACGCGCGGGTCGGGTCGTAGCCAGTTTGGATCGCGACGCTGTTACGAATGAAAAATGCGTCGTCGCGGCTGCGTGCGCTGGATTTGGCGATCAGCGAGTCCCCGAACAACCAAAGCACGCGCTGATTGCCGAGGTCGACCGAATACGCGCCGTCACCGCCGATCCATTCGGAGTCAGAGCGGAACAGCGCGGTCGCTTCGGGCCACGGCTCGGCGTGGAGCCCGGGCGGCTCGGCCGAACAGGCGAGCACACAAAACCCGGCGAGCCCGATCCATCTCACGGCAGCGAATGTTAGCGGACACCGGCGGGGAACGTGGAAAAACCCGCATTATCGATAAACACTTTCGTGTTTGGGCCGGGTTGCGAGCAATGCACGGAGACGCCTAGAGTGTTGTCTCGGAGTGATCGAATGAAACTCGAATCGAGAACGTGGTGCCTCGCCGCGCTGTTGCTATTCGCGGGCTGCAAGGGCTTGCCCGGCAAAGGCAATAGTTCGAACGGCGCGCCGGCGAGCGGCACGCCGATCGTGCTGAACTGGGAGCAACCCTACAAGCTCGACGCGACGGGCACCGCGGCCAATGCCACGTTCTTCGCCACCAAAGAAGCGGACAAGCCGCCGCTCAAGCTGAACTGCACGTTCATGAGCTTCGCCAAAGGCACGAAAGTCACGGTCGGAACGGAGACCGGCGCGGTCGGCGACAGCGGCTTTTACTCGACCCTCGTCGACATCAAACCCGCGGTGCTCAAGCAATCACTCGACGACCTCAAAGGGCCGATCGATCTCGGGCTCACCGTGACGATCGAAGCGCCCGGCACGACCGCTGTCACGACGCCGATGCCAAAGCAAGACGTGAGAGAGTCGCTCCGCGCCGCGCTACTCAAAGCGCGTGACGGCGGCGTCACGTTCGGAGCCGGTGACGCGGCAGCCGGCAAACCGCGCGGGATCGCCGTCATTTCCGGCTATTCGGATCTCGACTTCGTCGGCAGCGGCAAGAACGTCAAAGAGCTCGATTGGGTCGTGTTGGCCGAAGATCAGCCCACGCCGCGCTTGACCAAGACTTGCAAGTTCAAAGAAGGCCCGTCCACGCTGCACGTCTTCGACGCCAATGCGACGGTGCTCGATCGCCGCACTGGCGCGAAAGTCGCGCAGCAAGTGATCAAAGCCAGCGACGAGTGCCCGATGTTCGCGATGGTGAACAAGGAAGACAACAGCACCAAATCCACGATCAACTTGCAGGACGCCGTAGCTTTCGCGCGCCAGAGCTGGGCAAAAGCGCGCTGAGCCTCAGCGCGGCAAGAGATCGATCCGATCCGCGAACGCTTCGAACGCGAGCGGCTTCGTGCCACCGAGATCGAAATCGCCGTTCACGCGTACGCCGGTGTCCGGCGCGACTTCAGCGGGCACCGCCAAGGTCGCTTCCGCGAGCACGTTCGGCGGGGCGCCGGACGGGTTTTCGCTGAGCTCGGCCGCGTCGAGCGCGCGCACGCGCAGGCCGAGAGTTTTGCGCGGCTCTTTGCTAGCGTTGAACACGCACGCCGAAACCGTGCGCGATTCACCGAATTCGCTGACCTTGAGCGAACAGGCGCGCGTATCACTCACGGCTTGCAGCAAGCGATCGAGGTACGGCGCTTCGTCTTCGCGCAGCGCCTCGCGCAGTTCCAAAATCGCGTCTTTCGCCCGCGGATCGCCGAAGAACGTGAGCAGCATCGCGCCGTGCATGCGCACCGGGCGATTGTGCGCGTGGAGCAGCTCAGCGAGTAAATTCGTCGGCGCGCCCGTGTCGCCTTCGACGCCGATGTCGCCGGTTTGCGGGTTGTGCACCTCGAACTCGGTACCGCGCGCTTCGACGTCCCATTTGATGGCCTGCCCCGGCAAGAGCGGGCCCTCGAAAAATAAAGGCCGAGTCGCGATCGAATAGCGTTTGTTCGAAGGCGGCGGATCGTGCTCGAAAAATTCGATGATCAGCGACACGTCGCGCATCGGATCACTCGAGTTGTTGACGATGCCGATGTCGAGCTCGAGATAGGTTTTGTCTTTGCGCTCGTCTTCTTCGCGGCCACGGCGCAGGTGTTTCGAGAGCACGAGCACGCTGAGCCGCGGAATCGGGTTCTGCCAGAGCAACGAATCCGAACGCCGGCAGCGACACGAGGCTGCGTCGGCGCTGCTCGCTGCCGGCGCGGCGGCGGCAGGTGCGCTCGCTTTCAACGGCGAAGGCGGCGGGGCTTCCGCGTGCGGCGGCGCGGCGGCATTCGCCGGCAGATCCGCGGCGCCGGCCGGCGCTTGAATTTGTTGATTCAAACGTGCAGCGTGTGCGGCGAGCTCGTGCGCTGGATCGGACGTCAAAAGCCAACGCACCATCAGCACGAATGCGAGCGTGAGCGCGGTCAAGCTCATCACGATCGCAGCGGTGGTGCGCGGCAAAACGCCTTGAAACAGCGCAATCGGCGCTGCCTTCAGCGCACCCACGCTCGGACTGCTCGCAGGCGCGAGCGGCGAACGGAGCAGCGCCGGCAAAAATCCGGACAGCTCGGCCACGAACGCTTCGCGCGCCATCGAACCTTCGAGCCCGCCGCTCTTGAGCAATTGATCGGCGAACAAGCCGAGCACGCACAACGCGGCCGCGGTCGTGAACGCGACGCCGAG
>DASYCL010000009.1:0-7159 GCA_036500245.1 Polyangiaceae bacterium
TGCAATCGACTCTTCGGCGATGGTCGAGGCGCCGCTCTCGAGCTCGACGCAGATCGCGATCGCAGGCAGAAAGAGCTATCTCGACAAGGTATTGTCCGTGTTCTCGTCGAAAGACGTGAACGACTTCGTTCCGATCCCGGACTACTACGACGCGCAAGTCAAACTGAGTCACAGTCTTGGCCCGAACGAGAGCGTGGACGTGCTCGCGCTCACTTCGCGCGATGCCTTGACCCGAACGTTGGCCGATCCGGATCCCGTGCAGGACAAGAGCGACTACACACTCACGCAATTCAGCCGTGTCGGCATCACGTACAAGAAAGCGATGGCGGACGGCGCGAGCGTGCTGCTCACTCCTTGGATCGGCGTCGATCATACGACGACACAAGACTCCTTCGGTGGCACACCAACGGTGCTCGACACACGCAGCACCGATTTCGGATTTCGCTCGGCCTACCGCGGACTCGCCGCGAAAGACGTGGTGCTGAGCGTCGGATTCGATATGGAAGGCAGTCGCTCATCGCTCAGCCGCCGCGGCTCGGTCACGCTGCCTGCACGCGAAGGCGATCTCTCCGTCTTCGGCCAACCGCCGAGCGTGCTCGAGAACGCCGACAATTGGCAGACCACGATCCTTTCGGTTGCACCCTACGCGCAGGCCGATTTTGGCTTCATTGGCGATCGACTACACGTCGTGCCCGGGTTGCGTGTGGAGCCTTATCTGAACACGGCGAGCCGGCGTGTGCCTGGAACCTACGCCGGCGATCCTCCGCTCGGCGTCACTCAAGAGACGACCGCATTCGATCCGCGCATCTCGGCCTCGTTTCAGGTGGTGCCGCGTCTGAGTTTCAAGGCGGCTTGGGGCTACTATCATCAATCCCCGGAAGCCTCGGACTTGTCCGCGGTGTTCGGCAATCCGCTGCTGAACGTCGAGCATGGTTGGAACGCGCTCGGCGGCGATACCTTCAAATTCAGCGACAAGATCTCGCTCGAACAGGTCTTGTTCTATTCGAAGTCGGGCGACCTCGTGACACGCAATCCGTCGAAGACGCCGTTTCTCGCGCAAGCCCTAGTGCAGGACGGCCAAGGTCGCGCCTACGGCATGCAAGTGATGTTGCGACATGAGCTGAGTAGCCGATTTTTTGGCTGGATTAGTTACACGTTGATGCGCAGCGAGCGCAAGGATCAGCCTGACTTGCCTTGGCGCTTGTTCGATTTCGATCAAACGCACGTGGCGACGATCGTCGGCTCTTACGATCTCGGGCGAGGCTTCGAGTTCGGCGCTCGCTTCCGCTACGCGACCGGCTTTCCGCGTACGCCCGTCGCGAGCACGTTCAGCAGCGAGCGGCGCGACTTGTACGAAGGGCTCAGCTACGGCCCGCAGAACTCGGAGCGCATTCCGGCGTTCGTCCAAGTCGATGTCCGCATCGCCAAGCGCTTCGAAGCTTCCTGGGGCAAGGCGGAATTCTACCTCGACGTGCAAAACGTCACCGATCGCGAGAACCCCGAAGAGATCGTTTACAACTACAACTTCACCAGAAAAGCCTACATCACGGGCTTACCCACGTTGCCAGTGCTCGGCGGGAAGATCGAATGGTAGTTCTTTTTGAATTCCTTCGGCGTGCAAGCTCGCCGCGAATCGTCGCGAGAACGTTCGGACTCGTAGGGTTGGCCGTGCCGCTCACGCTCGTCGCGTGCCAACCCAAATTCTCAGATCGATTCTCTGCGGTGACCGGGCCGCGCGTGCTCGCGGTTCGCTCGGATCCTGCTGAAGCCTTGCCACGGGTGAAGGTCGCGTACAGCTCGCTGATCGTCGATCAATCGGGCATCGCGCCGAACCCACAAGTCACATTTTCTTATTGCAACCAACCAAAGCCAGTGAACGAGCTCAGCGACGTGGGCGCCGAATGCTTCGACACTATCGACGCGGGCGATGTCGTCGAGTTCGGCGAAGGCGTCGCGCCGACCGGCAGCATCCCTGCGCAAGCGTGCTCGCAGTTCGGCCCGAACGTGCCGCTGACCAAAGCGGGAGAACCGCCGGGGCGCCCGACCGATCCTGACGCGACCGGCGGCTATTTTCAGCCCGTGATTTTGCATGTCGTTGCCAACCATACCGAGCTCGATGCACTGGCCGAAACTCGGATCACGTGCGGCATCGCTTCCGGCACGGTTGAGCAGCTTCAAGAATATAGCGAGCGCACGAAGTCGAATCAGAACCCAGCGCTGACCGCGGTGACCGTGCCGACACTCGGTGATGCTCCGCTCAGCGAGGACGACGGAGTCACGACGCCGCTCACGATTCCGCGTGGCACGAGGCAAACCTTGCGAGCCTTTTGGCCGTCTTGTCCCGTAGCAGCCTCATGTGGCGACGGCATTTGTAGTCCGGGCGAGGACGAAACCTCGTGCATGGCGGATTGCGCGAAAAATCCCGTCGGCTGTAGCGGCCCCGAACCGTATGCCTACTTCGATCCTGGCACGTTCATGCTGATCGATCGACACGAAGCGATGCGCGTGTCCTGGTTTGCGTCCGAGGGAAGCTTCTCTTCGGATCACACCGGTCGGTCGGAGAGCGAGTACACCGTCACTTCTAGCGATGACACTTGGACCGCGCCGACCACTCCTGGCCCCGTGTTTTTGTGGGTCGTATTGCGCGATGATCGCGGAGGGATCGACTGGAAGAGTTTTCGAGTTCAGGTTCGATGATCCTCGCCTGCCTGCACTGAGCCGGTACGAGACGACCACGTAGTTGGCGCCGCTCGGGGGGTGCCACGCAGCGTGAGGCAAAATCGGCAGCGGTTCTTTGTCGATTGCGCGGCGTGCGTCTCCACAATGTTTCAAGCCGTTTGCGGCTCTGCCACCCGCGTACGCCAAAGTTTCGAAGCGGAGGCAAGGTGATGGACGACCTACTCTTGCTGATTTTGGTGAGCACGATCTTCTCGCTCGTACTCACCGTGGCAACTCATGTCTCGGTTTTGCGCATGCGCGCGCGGCCGGCAAAAATCGGCTATTTGCCGCCGATTTCCGTGCTGAAACCGCTATGCGGCGTGGACGAAAGCTTGTACGAAAATCTGGTCTCGCTCGCCCGCCAAGATTATCCAGAGTTCGAGCTCGTGCTCGGCGCAGAAGATCCGGACGACCCGGCGCTCTCGGTAGCGCGCGCGTTGCGCCGAGATTTTTCGAACGTGCGCATTCGAATCGTCGCGGGCATGCCGCTTTTGGGGATGAACCCAAAGGTCAGCAATCTGAGCGGACTCAGCGGGCGCGCGGCGTACGACGTGATGCTGATCTCGGACTCGAACGTGCGCCCTGAGCCCGGATACCTGCGCGCGATCGTTAGTGAGCTCGAAGATCCTCGGGTCGGTTTGGTTTCCAGCGTGCTCGCCGGTAGTGGCGGCAAGAGCCTCGGCGCGCGACTCGAGAATCTGCACCTCGCGTGTTACGTGGCGCGCGCGGTTTGTGGCGCGGAAGTGCTCGTCTCGCACCCGTGCGTGGTCGGTAAATCGATGTTGTTCCGCAAGAGCGTGCTCGATGAAATAGGCGGATTTGCGGCGGTTCGCGACGTGCTCGCCGAAGATTACGTGCTCGGACAATTGTTCGAAGCGGCCGGCTACCGAGTGGCGCTCTCCGCGTTCCTGCTTCGGACGATCAACGTGCGCCGCAGTGTGGGTCAGTTTCTGGCGCGCCAACTGCGCTGGTCGCAAATGCGCTTTCGCATTCATTCCGGGCTCTATATCGGTGAGCCCTTGATGTATCCCGGGCCGCTGCTTCTAGTCGTGCTCGCGCTGCTTGCTGCCGGCGCGCGGATCCCCTACGTAAGGAGCGAGCTCTTGGCTTCGCTCGCGGCCGCCGCGCTGGTCGCGAAGTACCTGTCCGATGCTTGGCTGATTCGCGTCATCAACGGAGTCTTGCCGCGGCTCGGCGAGTTGCCGCTCTTGCTCTCGAAAGACATCGTCATGTGGGGAGTGTGGTTGATGGGGATGATCCAACGTCGCGTCATCTGGCGCGGTCACGCCATGTTGATCGGGCCCGGCTCGCGCCTCTATCCCGATCCGGCGCACGCGGAATCCGAGCAGGAACCGGTCGTGGTTCGCGCCTGATTTGGCCCGCTTTTCGGCTGTCTTTCGCGGCCTTTCGGGTTAGACTGCGGCGCAGAGATTGCGGCTCGAGTCGGCGCCCTTTCAGGAGTGCTACCCGATTGCCATGAATCCGTCACAATTTCAGGGTACCGGAAGCTCGGATGACACGCATTCTGATTGTCGAGGACGAACCCGATCTGCAGCAAGTGCTGGAGTACAATCTCCGGCAAGCTGGTCACGAAGTTTTCGTGACCAAGCTCGGTCGCGAAGGGCTGCGCATCGCGCGCGAACAAAAGCCGGAAGTCCTTTTGCTCGATTTGATGCTGCCGGATTTGCCCGGCACCGAAGTCTGCAAGCAACTCAAAGAAGCGCCTGCCACGAAGGGCATCAACATCATCATGCTCACCGCCCGTGGCGAAGAGATCGATCGCGTGGTCGGCTTCGAGCTCGGCGCGGACGACTACGTGACCAAGCCGTTCAGCGTGCGCGAACTGCTCCTACGCATCCAAGCCATCCTCCGCCGCGGCCGCAGCGAAAGCAAAGACATCGAAGCCACGGTCGAGTTCGGGAAGTTGAAGATCGATCGGGACGCGCACCGCGTTTGGGTGGAGAGCTTAGAGATCGAGCTCACTGCGCTCGAGTTCAAGCTGCTCGTCACCTTGTACGATCGCAAAAACCGCGTCCAAACGCGCAGCACTCTGCTCGACGACGTGTGGGGCATTCAGGCCGACATCACCACGCGCACCGTCGACACGCACGTCAAACGCTTGCGCGAGAAACTCGAGGTCGCGCGCGACTACGTGGAAACGGTGCGCGGCGTGGGCTATCGCTTCGTCGGTACCCCCGACGAGGCGACCACTTGAAGCTAGGGATACGCGCCAAGCTCTTTCTGATTTCGCTCGGTGTCATCATCGTGTCGGTGGTGGTGGCCTACGGTTACTCGAGCAACCGACTCGAACGCGAGCTCACCGAACGCGTGCGCGCGGAGTTGATCGTGCGCGCGAAGCTGGTCGCGCTCGGCGCCGAATCCTCGTATGCGCTGTGGGAAGACAACGCGCGCTGGCGCGAACTCGCACACGATCTCGGAAACCGCACGAAAGCGGACGTCACGCTCCTGCGTAAAGACGGCATGCTGCTCGGGGATTCACGCGATCGCGACGAGTCCGCGAATTTCGGCGATCGACCCGAGGTGAAACTAGCGCTCGCGCACGCCGGCAAGGATCCCGGCTATGCCTCGGTGCTCGACGGCCATACCTTGGTCGTCGCAGTGCCGTTCAAGCGCGCGGACGAATATGCCGGCGTCGTGCGCGTCGCTTTGCCGCTCACCGAGGTCGATGCCGCGCTCGCCGAGCTCGGCCAAACCTTGAGCATGGCGACCGCGCTGGCGCTCGCGGCTGCAATCGTGGTTTCGACGCTCGCGGCGGAGCTCGCGTCGCGCACGGCGCGTTCGCTGACCGAAGTCGCTCGCCGCATGGCCGACGGAGATTTGTCGACTCGCGCGCGCCAAACCGGGGACGACGAATTCGGCGAACTCGGCCGCGCGCTCGATCAATTGGCGAAGAACTTGTCGCGCACACTCGGCGAGCTGCGCGAGGAACGCGATCGGCTGGGGGGCATCCTCTCGGGCATGCAAGAAGGCGTGCTCTTGCTGGATGCCTCGGGGCACATTTCCGTCCTCAATCCCTCGCTGCGCGAGATGCTCTTGGTCGGTCCGGATTCGGTCGGCAAGACCGTGCTCGAAGTCGTACGCCACGCAGAGTTGAAGGAGCTGCTCGACCTCGGTCGCCGCTCGATCGACGCGGTGACGCGTGAAATCGAGATCGGCAATTTGCAACCGCGGCGTTTGCTGGTGCGCGCCGCGCAATTGCACGGGGATCAAGGCGGTCTGCTCGCGGTGTTCGTGGACGTGACCGAAGTGCGGCGGCTCGAGTCGATGCGGCGCGAGTTCGTGGCGAACGTCTCGCACGAGCTCCGCACGCCGGTGACCGCGGTGCGATCGGCGGCCGAAACCCTGCAGAACGCGGCCTCGGACGATCCGGCCGCGACGCGCGCGTTTCTCGGCATCATCGAGCGGAACGCCGAGCGTTTGCACGATCTGGTCGAGGATTTGTTGGACCTCTCGCGCATCGAGTCGCGCGGGTTGAAGCTCAACATCGAGCCACTCGAGCTCGACGCGGTTTACGACCAAGTGCTGAGTCTATTCAGCGAACGCGCGGAAAAACGTGGCACGTTCCTCGAGCACGAGGTGCCGGAGAATTTGCCACCGGTATTGGCGGATCGGCGCGCACTCGAGCACGTGCTCACGAACTTGGTGGACAACGCGGTCAAGTATTGCCCCGCGGGCACGCGAATTCGCTTGTACGCTGTGGCTGAACCGGACGGCGTCGAGCTGATCGTCGAAGACAACGGCCCCGGCATCGAAGCGCGGCACTTGCCTCGCTTGTTCGAGCGCTTCTATCGCGTGGATGCTGGGCGCTCGCGTGATGTCGGCGGGACCGGGCTCGGCCTTTCGATCGTCAAGCATTTGGTCGAAGCGATGGACGGCACCGTGCGCGTCGAAAGCACGCCGCGCGTCGGCACCAAATTCGGCGTCTCGCTGAAGACCGCGCCGGCGGAGAAGCGCGCTGAGAAACGCGCCGTCGCCTAAGCACTGAAACGATCGTCACGCGTGCCCGAATGGAGTGCGCTGTCCAGCGGATAGCGCGTGAAATTTCGACGCGGATTTTCGGCTCTGCCGCGACTTTTTCCGTCGTCTCGGGACGAGCGAAAACTCCGTGTGTCCGTTGCGTAACGATTTGATGGCGAGACCCATCACGTCATGACTCGACGCTCGAGATCGCGTAGCACGACACCAACTACAAGCTACGAGGAAGGCTCTCACATGATTCTGGTTTCACGTCGAGCGACGAGCATCGTCGCGTTGTTTGGCTTGGCGAGTTTGGCCCTCGGTTGCGGCAAGAAGGACGCGGCTGCCGCGGACACCACTGGCGCGTCGTCAGGGGCGGCTTCAGCCGCGGCGCTGGCTGCGGGTCCCATCACCTTGCAGGGCTCGGGTGCGAGCTTCCCAGCGCCACTTTACTCGCGCTGGT
>DASYCL010000010.1:0-4854 GCA_036500245.1 Polyangiaceae bacterium
CACCGCGTCGCCTGAACCTGCGGCAACCACGGCCACGCCGCCGAACGGCGCCAACGACAAAGCCGGCGCCGAAGCTCCCGCACCGGCTCCCGCCGCGCCCGCGCCGGCCGCCGCGAACACCGCGGAGAATCCGACGACTGCCGCAACGCCAGCTGCGCCCGCCGCCGCTGCGCCCGCGCCCGCCGCGAAGCCAAAGAAAAAAGAAGATCAGGGCGGCTGGTAACCGAAGCCTTCGGCTGCCGCGGGCGGTGGGATCGCGAAGCTGATTTGAAGTTGCATGTGCAACTTCAAATCAGAATTCAGAGAGAGCGTTTCGCGCGGCCGCGCGATGGCGAAGCCGAGCCCTCGTTGCAAGTGCCCGCTTCGAAATGCAGCACGTGCCGGCAGAGTGCGAAGGGTTCGGGCCGGATGCACGGCAATAAAACAACGCTTCTGATTCGCCGGGCTGATCACGGATTAGAAAAGTAGGGCGGCCAGTTAGAACTGACCGCACAGGCGCCGTCGCGCTGCTCGTGGCGCGAGCGGCCAAGCGGAGTGCTAGCGCAGGGCACAAAACGCCCGGCCCGAACAAACTCAGCGATGCACGATATATCCCACGATCCCGGCAATCACGATCGCGATCAGGATCCAGAGCCGCGAACGCGGCGCCTCACGACTCGCAGTCGCCTTGGCGATCGCGGCGGAGTTCGTCGCGAGTTGATCTTCGAGCGAGGTGACGACCTTGTCTTTTTTGGGGGTACCCGGCGCGACGGGCAGCGGCATTTCGGAGGCGAATGGCGTCGAGCTGAGCGGGATTTCCGGACCGCCCGCCCAATTTTCGAGCCGCGCGACCATGCGCGTGCGCTCGCCGAGCGCGTCGCGTGCGAGCTCGCTCACCCAGTCGCCGATTTCTCGGCGCGTCGCCGCGCGCGCCACCGCTTCGAGGGCTTCGGAGAATTCTGCGATCGTTTGATAGCGAGCATCGGGCGAAAGCTCGAGCGCACGCATCACGACGCCGTCGAGCTCTGGCGGTAGATCTTTGCGTAAGGCGCTCGGCCGTTGATAGTCGCCGCGCAAGATGCTTTGCACCCGCTCTTCGGGTTGGTCCGCGGGGAACAAGCGCCGCATCGCGAGCAATTCCCAGAGCACGATCCCCGCTGAAAACACGTCCGAACGCTGGGTCAGCCGTTCGCCGCGGATCTGTTCGGGCGACATGTAGCCCATCTTGCCCATGCGCCGGCCGGCCACCGATTCGTCGAGTTGTTGCAGCGCCTTGGCGATACCGAAGTCGAGCACGCGCGCCACGCCGTCCACGCCGACGAGCACATTGGGCGGCGAAATGTCGCGATGCACGAGATCGAGCGGGCGCCCTTTTTCGTCTACGGCCTCGTGGATCGCGCGCAGGCCGTGCAGCGTGTCCTGCATGATGCCGACCGCGATCGGGATCGGCACGAAATCTTTTTTCTCCTTGGCTTGCGCGCGACACAGCGTGCTGAGGGCCTCGCCTTCGACGTAATCGAGCACGAGCAGCACGTCGCCCTTGGAAGCAACCACGTCGAGTGTGGCCACCACGTTCGGGTGCCGCACGCGGGCGGCGAGCCGCGCCTCGTTCAAGAGCATGTCGGTGAATTCGCGATTTTGCAGCAGATGCGGCAAAAGCCGCTTGATCGCGACCACGCGCGAGAAGCCACCCGCGCCGTCGAGGCGCCCGAAATGTACCGTGGCCATGCCGCCCGCGGCGAATTGCTCGAACAGCGCGTAGCGGCCAATGCGCGCGCTCGGTCCGCGTTCGGAAATCGGTCCGTCGACGTGGCTGATCTGTTTCTCGCGCGGCTTCACGCCGCCCGCTTCGGGCGACGGAGTCATGCCCGAGCCGAGCTCGTCCGAAATCGAAGGTGTGTTCACCCAATCGTGCTCGCTCGGCAGCGCGCGCTGGCGCGGGATCAGCACCGGCGGCTCGGCATCGAGCTCGGCCTCGGCGGGCGGCGGCAGCGTGCCGTCGATCACGATCGCGGTGCCGCAATGCTTGCACGAAATGTTCACGACTCGCCCACGGACCTTCGAGTCGTAGAGCTTCGTGGGCAACGTACGGCGCGCGCCGCACGCCTGGCAGGCCACGATCATTCCCATGAGGGCCGAAGAGTAGACGCTACGTAAAAGGAAGGCCAGTATCGGTCGCTCTGCCCGCTCCGATAAATCAGCTCAAAATAGCCAAAACGCATCTAGATCGGGGAACCAGCTCGGTTTGCCCAGCACGAAATTCACACCCGGGACGTTGTAGTGGCCGTAACCGACACCAAACCGCAGGTTGAAATATTTCCACGACATCACACTACTGAGCGTGAGGGACGCCGCGCCGCGAAAGTCCAGCGCGTCGGTTTGGGCGTTGCCGCGGATGACGACGGTCGTGTACGCGTCCGGATGCGCTTCGTAGTTCAAGTTCGCCGAGCTGCGCTGGAACACCAGGTAACGATAGTTGACGACGAACGCGGTCACGTGCGTGTAGCGCCATTCGAACGTCGTGCTGAGCTGATAGTTGTCGACCGCGCCGACGCCGGCGCTATCGAAATCCGAGCGCCGCAAGCTGCCATCGATGCGCACGTTCGTAAAGACGCTATCCAAGCTCAGCGTGTAGCGATCGTTGAACCGGTACGACATCAATAAGTCGTACGGCACGACGTCGACCGTGGCGTGGTCTTCGGTCGAGTCGAGCTTGCGCAGCGATTTGGTGTCGAAGTGAAAAAACGCGGCCGACGCCGAGATCGCGAATGAGTCACCCTGATAGAAGCGGAGCTTCGCCTGTAAATTCGAAACTGCGAAAAACCAAGGCCAGATGTACGTGCCCGCCGTGAGCGGCGCGAAGATGCCGTATTCTGCCTTCCAGATGCCGAGCCGCACTTGGTGCTTCGGCAGCGTGTACGCGGTGTCGTCCGTGATGGGTTGGTCTGGGGTATGAAACGCGCGCACGGTCGCGCTGTGAGTGGCCAAACCAAAAAACAAACCGAGCGCACAGAAGAGGCGCGGCGTGACGTGCCGCGCATTTCGAAAAGCGTGCATATGCACGTTCAAAAAGGCACCTGGTTGCCGTCAGACGTGACGCACTGGTTTTGGGTTTCGTCGCACGAAAACGCGCCATTCGTCGCGCGCACGCCGACCAGTGAGGTGTCCGTGAAGTCGACCAGCAGATCGCCTTCGCTGGTCGTGACGCGGAGCTCGAGCAGCTCCGCGCTCGGGTCGATCTTGAAATCACCCGTCAGGGTGTAGCTCGTGTCGTTTGCCGTCGCACCGAGATTGACGCTGAAAATCAGGGGCAGCGTGCCGATTTGATCGCCCTGGAGCGCTCCGCCGAGGTAAGCGTCGAAGCTGCCCGGATTGGCGTCCGTCCCCGTGAGCTCGATTTGATCGCCGTCGAGCGCGTACTCGCAAGCCGAGAACGTGCCCCAAACGACGGGATCGATCGTGTCGTTGGTGAAGCCGGCGGTGAGCGTGATCGCGCCGTTCGTGGCTTGGTCAGGCGTCGGCATCGCGCCCCAGCCGTTGCAGATGCGCGTCACTTGGAGATATCCCGTGTCTTGGGTGGTGACCGCTTGGCGCACGCTGCTCACGCCGGCGCTGTCCGCGTGCGCGCCGGCGAGGCGCTGGTTGAAGGCTTGGACCGCGGCGTCGATCACCGACTGATCGATGCCGAGCTTTTGGATTTGAGCGTCGAGCTCGCGCGCTGGCGCGAGGAGCTCCGAGATCGATTGCGCGTCGAGTGGCGCGGTCGGCGCGTCGTAACGCGCGATCACGTTCGACATGTCGGGCGGCGTCGGTTTTTGCACCTCCGGCAATTTCGAGGAGCAGCCGATCGCGCATGCGAATGAGAGCAGCGAAAGCGCGCGCCGCCAGCCCGAGACTTCGAGTTCCAAATTGGCAATTGCCACGAACTCCAAAGAATCCCTTATTTCGCCGCCGCTGTCACCGCGCTCGCGATCGCTGGATCTGCCGCGGGTTTCTGCGGCGGATCGACGAAATTGAGCACCTCGCCGAGATCGCGATTGGCGGCTGCGTCTCCGCCGAAATCGCCGTGATCGACGCCGCGGAGCAAAAAGAAATAGGCGTGCTTGCCGGCGGCGATCAGATCCTGTGCGCCGCCGAGCATGTCGCGACTGTCTTCCTGTTCACCGCCGAACACCGCCACGACCTTTGCGTTCGCAAAGTGCTCGGGCTTCGGTCTACGCGGCGGCCCGCCCAAAATCACTCGCGGGTAGTGCTTGCCGTAAAAGCGCGCGAGCGACTCCGCGCGCACGGCGCCTTGCGAATAACCGAACAGGGTGATGTCGTTCGGGTCGAGCTCGAGCGAAAGTTCGCGATTCACGCTCTTGATCGCGTGCAAAATTCGCTGATCGAGCCCGCGCACGTCGTTGCTCCACTTGAAGCGACCCGGCTTGTCTTTGCACGGCAGATCGCCGAGCAGCGCGATCAGCGTGCCGTGCTCGGCCGCGGCGGGCGCGAACGCGCCGGGCGCATTCACGTCCCCGCAATAGCCGTGCAAATAAACGATCGCGCGCTGGCTCGGCGCCGCCGCAGGCAAGACGCGAATCGGCCGCTCCGACGTCGCGTCCACGAGCGTGTAGTTCGGCGGAGTGAACGGCGCGCGCGACGTTGTAACGGGTGTGGGCGTGGGCTCTGGCGGCGCTGCATTCGGCGCTGCCTCGGCACTGGCAATGGCGCAGATGACGCCGAGCGCGGCGAAAGCCAAACGCGCGAAGCCCGAGCGCGGCATCAAATCGCGTCGCGCCGCTTCAGGATCATCAGGATCACGAGCAGCGTGAAGAACATCATGCCCGCGAGCACGGCCGGCGGCAGCCATGCCAAATTATAGTTCGTGAAGCC
>DASYCL010000011.1:0-6612 GCA_036500245.1 Polyangiaceae bacterium
AACAAAGTTGCACACGCAACTAAGAAACCAGAACGCGAGCCCCTAGGTAGAGTTCCCTCTTTCCTTTGACACTAGCTATGCGGCTTGGCTCACGGTTGGCCGAACGCCAGTTCGCTGTTCGCTGTTCGTGCTCAGGGCCGCCTGGCCACGATCGCGAGCCACGGTTGCTCGGCTGTGGGGCGATTTGCGGGCCGTAAATAGCTGCGCTCGATGACGAAGCCGGCGCGACTGATCACTTCGAGCCAACTCTCGATCGTCAGATACGAACCGTAGCGTTCGCCGCTATAGCCCTCCCAATCGTGCTCGAACGAGCGCGGGTTCGAGCAAAAGAGCGCGCCGCCGGGCACCAGCGCGCGATACAGCTCCGACAGCACGCGCGGCAGCGTCGCGCGCGGTACGTGAAATAAAGACGCATTCGCGAACACCCCGTCGAACACGGCAACCCCCAAATCCAATTCGAAAAAACTCTGCTCGAGCACCGCACAGCCCGAATTCGCGCGCGCCATCTCGACGAACGCGGGCGTCGCGTCGAGCCCCGTCGGCACATGCCCGCGTACGCGAAACGCCAGCAAATCACGGCCCGGCCCACAGCCGAAATCGAGGATGCGAAGTCCGGCGCGCGGCTCGAGCGCAGCCAGCAAAGCCTCGATATTTTGCGTCACATCGTGATCGCGCGTGCCTTCCCAAAACGAAGCCGCACGCGCCTGATAGTGCGCAAGCGTGCGCGCGCTAACTTCCTCGAGTTTCGGCTCCGAATCGCTCGACATCAGCGCCTACGGACTGATGTACACGAGCGTGCCGCCGTGCAGACTCATCGCGCCGTGCCAGGCCTGAGGCACCGGCGGGTCGGTCCAGTGAAACAGCCAACGCGAGTCGATCGGTGAGAGATTGACGCAGCCGTGGCTGTGCGGTTGCCCGAACATGTCGTGCCAATACGCGGCGTGGAAGGCGAAGCCTTCACTGAAGTATTGGACGTACGGCACGTCGTGCAGATCGAACTCGTCGCCGACTTCGTCGCTGTCCATCGTGGCAGTGACGTGCTTCGTGTGAATCAAGAATTCGCCGCGCACCGTCGAATGCGTGGTTTTCGGATCGCCGAGGCCGTCGGCGCCGGTGGAGACGAGCGTGACATAGACCGGCGTTTCGCCTTCGTAAGCGACGAGCGCTTGCTTCAGGATCGAAACGTGAATCCACGTGCGGCCGGGTCGAACCCAGCCCGGCTTCGAGCTCATTTTGTCGACGCGAACCAGGTTTTCGTCGCGCAGCCACGCGCCGGTTTTGGTTTCGAGATAGCTCAACCCAGCCAGCGTCTGCGATTTGCCGGTGATGGCCAGGGCTTCGCGAAACGCGAGCGGGCGCGCGATGCTGAGCCCGCTTTGCGGACTACCACCGTACAAAAACGCGCTGTGCGCGCGCACGAACACGATCGGCAAACTGACGCCGTTGTTCAGCGCGACGCCGTGAAAGGAACTCGGCACGACCGGCTTCATGCGATCGAGCGGCAGTAGCGACATATCCGTCGTGAGCCCGAAGCGGCGCCCGCCATGCTCGTAAATCGCGAGCAGCGCGAAGGAGCTGTCAGCCACGGCGCGACCGTTCGTCAATTGATTCGCTTCGTGCGCGTAGCCGAACGGCGTCGGCGCTTGGCCGCCGCTTTGCAGAAACGGCGGCGTAGGATCGGTCGGAGCATCGCGCCAGGCGCGGGCGGTATTGAAGCTCAAGTGCCGCCCGAGTTCGACTTCTTCTTGGGCTTGCTCGTTCGCGCTCGGCAGGCGCGTGTAAAATGGCGGAGTCGGGAATAGCGAGCGCCCGTAGAGATATGGCATTGGCGCGCTGCGATCCGGCCGCACGCGCGAAAACTGCGCCACCGGGTGGTTCGGGTCGAGCGTCGCGGTCGGCCCGACGCACACGTAACCCTCGGGCATGATGCGATAGAATCCGAGCTTGCAGCCTTCGTGGCTCGCAGGCTCGACGTCACGCCGCACCTGAGCACCCGCGCGCAGGTAGCCAATCTTGTGCGATTTGAAGCTCGGTCGCTCGTAGATCATGGTCTCGCGCGCGATCGCCACGAGCAGATGTTCTGGATCGACGATCGGATCGAGCTCGCGCATCGTCGCGGAAACGGGCTCTTCGTCGTCGTCCGCGGATTCGTCATCGGGCGGCGGAACGTCGCCCACAGTGCCCGCAGTCGCGGTCGCGACTGGCGCGGGCTCGGCTGCGGCGCCGGGTAGCGTGACCGAACTGTGCGCCGCGATCGACGTGCTCGGCGGGGTCGGGATCGTGAGCGTCGCGATCGGCTGAGTCACGTCGCTGCGCGCATCGGTGAGTTTCGCCAATTCCCCGGCCGAACACGACGAAAACGCGCCCACGCCGAGGGCAGCAGCAGCGAGAGAGAGCAGGCGCACGCCGGGCATCGCTTCGGGGCTTATCGAAGCTAGCCGGCGCGGGCCAAGTTTTTCGCGCCCAAGATCGCGCTAAAACCCGGCAGAAAACTGGGCTAAATCGCCGGTTCCGAGCGAAAGGGCGGCGCGTGGTATGTTTTTGGATGGCTGCCGAAGCACTGGAATCGTTGAGCGCGCTCCGCACCCTGCTCAGCGACGACGAGCAACTGATTCAGCAAGCAGCTCGGCGCTTCGTGCGCGAGCGCTATCTGCCGCGCGCCGCCGAGCTTTTTGAAGAGGAGGAGTTTCCACGCGACCTGATCCCGGAGCTCGCCTCGCTCGGCGTACTCGGCGCGAGCATCCAAGGTTATGGTTGCGCGGGCATGAGCCCGGTCGAATACGGGCTCGTCTTGCAAGAGCTCGAATACGGCGACAGCGCCCTGCGCAGCTTCGTCAGCGTCCAGGGATCGCTCGCGATGTACGCGATCGCCGCGTTCGGCGACGAGACGCAAAAAGAGAACTTCTTGCCGCGCATGGCGCGCGGCGAATTCATCGGTTGCTTCGGCTTGACCGAGCCGGACAGCGGCTCGGATCCCGCGTCGATGAAAACGCGCGCGCGTCGGGACGGCTCGGACTACGTGCTCTCGGGCACGAAGATGTGGATCACGAACGCGCCCTTCGCGGACGTCGCGGTGGTCTGGGCCAAGCTCGAAGACAGCGCCGAATCGATCGCGGGGTTTTTGGTCGAGCGCGGCATGAACGGCTTCGAAACGCCGCTGATTCACGGCAAAATGAGCCTGCGCGCCAGCGCGACCGGCGAGATCGTGCTCGACGAGTGCCGCGTGCCGGCGGAGAATTTATTGCCCGGCAAGCGCGGCCTCGGCGCGCCGTTGCGTTGTTTGAACGAAGCGCGCTTCGGCATTGCGTGGGGCGCGCTCGGCGCGGCGAAAGCGTGCTTCGACAGCGCGCTTTCTTACACCGGGGAGCGCGTGCAGTTCGGCGTACCGATCTCGGACAAGCAACTCGTGCAAGCAGAGCTCGTGCACATGGCGTCCGAAATCGTGAAAGGTGATTTGCTCGCGCATCACTACGCGCGCTTGAAGCAGAAGCAAGGCAAGCTCTTGCCGGAGCACGTCTCCTTGTGCAAACGCAACAACGTCGCGGTCGCGCTCGACTGCGCGCGGCGCGCGCGCGCACTGCTCGGCGCGAACGGCATTTTGCTCGAATATCCCGCGATCCGCCACATGCTCAATCTCGAGAGCGTGTACACCTACGAAGGCACGCACGAGATTCACACGCTCGTGCTCGGCAAAGCGCTGACGGGCCGGAGTGCCTTTTAGGTTAGCGCGAGGTTTGTTGGATTTTTTTCTGTTCCATTGGCTTTGTTTTTTGGGCGCTGGGCGTTTCGATGCGCTTGGCCGCCCGCGCGACTGGACGCGCGGCTGGCGCCTGGTCGGTCAGTTTTAACGTGGCCGCCTTTCTTTCGAAAACCGTGATCAGCCCGGCGAATCAGGAGCTTTGTTTTATTTCCGTGCGTCTTGCCCAAGCCCTTCGCGCGCGCCCGGGCGCGAAAAGAGAGGACGAGAGTTAGTGAGCCGTTGGGTACTTTTCGGTGCTCATCTGATCTCGCGCGCAGTCGCGCCCGACAAGGCCAGGGCTCGCCTGCCCGGAAATAATACAAAGCCGGGAGTTCGCGCGGCTGATCACGGTTTTCCAAGGAGAGGCGGCCACGTTGAAACTGACCGAACAGGCGCCCGTCGCGTCGCTCGACGCGCGAGCGGCCAAGCGTTGTGAGACGCGCAGGGCAAAAAAACCAAGAAACACATCAACCCCGCAAACTCGCACAACCCAACTAAAATCCCGCTGCGAGCCCTACCGCAACCGCGCGTTCGCCGAGCGGAATGCCTTCGGCGAATGCGCCGAACTGCTTCGTGATGTGCACGCCCAAACCCAGCCCGATTTGGTAGTGATGCGTGTCCGTGCCCGTTACCGAACTGCCCTGATATTTCCAATACACCGGGCCGCCGAACACGCGCAGCGGGATGTACGGCCGTAAAACGCCGAACAGCGTCGTGCCGAATTCGCCGCCGAGACGCAAATCGAAGGCCTCGTAACCGACGCTCGGATCGCTGTTCAATTGCGTGCGCGCGGCGGAAAACGAGAGCAGCGAAGTGAGCAGGATAAACTCGCTGTCGTTGTCGAAGACACGCCAGGCGGCGCCGATCAGCGCGGTTGGGCCGGGAGAAAAATCGTGGCGGCCGTCCGGCATCGTCAGTGAACCGCCGAAGGTGGCGCCGAGACCGACTTGCAGTGTGAGCACCGGCGTCGGCAAATAGGCGAGCGCGGCAATGCTGGCGTAGCGCGTCTGATCGCCGCGCAGGCTGCTACTGAAGCGCAAGCTGGTGTTCGTGTAGAGCCCGCTCGCGCTCACCGCAAAGCGCGGGCGCACGGCTTCGTTGTGTTCGGCGAGGCTGCACGATGACACGCCGTCCACGCCCGACACACCGCAGGCGTGCGCTGGCCGCGAAAGGACGCATACGGCGAGCCCCCCAAAAAAGATCGCGAATTTTCGGATCATGTTTTTTGTTTTAGCCCTAGGCCGACGATGAAAACTTCAGAGCTCACTTTGCGCGTCCCTTCGGGGCGAATCACTTGCACGCGCTCGTAACGTTCGCCCGCGACCCGACGCGCTTCCGGAAAATCTCCACTCATGAAGATCTTCGCCACGAAATGCGAGCCCGGCTTACCGAGCGTGTAAGCCACATCCAGCGCGCGCATACACAATTCGAAACTGTAGGCTTGATCTCGCACTTTCGAACCCGAGGTGTTCGGCGCCATATCGCTCAACACCACGTCATACGGTGCGAACTCGGAAAGGGACGCGTTGTCGAGCGCGAGCGCGTCACCTTTGAGCACCTTGACGTTGGGCGGAAATGCCTGGCGAATGTCTTGCAGATCGATGGCAAACACGCGCCCGCCCGGGCCGATTTTTTGGCTCGCGTATAGCGACCACGAGCCCGGCGCTGCGCCGAGATCCAAGATCTTTTGGCCGCGCTTGAGCAAGCGCACGCGGCGATCGATCTCTTCGAGCTTGAACACGCTACGCGCGGGAAATCCTTGCGCCTTCGCGACCTTGGTCTTGTGGTCTGGCGTGGCGTACGGATTTTTGCGGCCGCTCATTTGACGGTGATTAGCACGCTCTTGGCCGGAAACGCGCCACTCGGTCCCGGCGGACAATCGAGCGGCGACGGCAAATCCTTGAGCTGCGTGATTTCGCGACCCGCCGCACGCGCGGCCTCGCGTGCGATTTTGCGAAACGAGCCGAGCGACGTTTTCCGGTGATTCGTGACCGCGAGCACGCGCCCGTTCGCCTCGAGCACCTTGAACGCGAGCGCGAGCGCGTCACCGTAGTCATCTTTGACGCGAAAGGTCTTGCCTTTGCCGGAGGTCGCGAAGCTCGGCGGATCCAAAATCACGACGCCGAATTTTTCGCCGCGCTTACTCGCGCGCGAAAGCCATTCGATCGCGTCCGTTTGCACGAACGCGTGCGCCGCCGGATCCAAGCCGTTGAGCTCGAAGTTCTCGCGTCCGCGCGCGAGTGCAGGCCCCGAAAGATCGACACTCGTCACGTGCACAGCCGACGCGAGCGCCGCGTACACACTGAATGAGCAAGTGTACGAAAATAGATTGAGCACGCGCCGCCCACCGCACAGCGCCGCGACCCGCGCGCGATTGTCGCGCTGATCCAAAAATAAACCGCACGAAAGTCCGTCGTCGAGCGCGACGCGAAAACGCGTATTGCCCTCGTGCACGACGAGCTCACTGGGCACGGCTTCACCCGCGCTCGGCGTATTTGGCGCGAGCTCGGCGTGCGTTTCTCGGCGCAAATCGGCCCGCGCACGCTGTTTCACGTAAACACCGCGCGCGCCGAACTCATGCAGCATTTCCGAGAGAGGTTGGGCGTGGGCCATGGCGCCGTCGCTGGCAAGCGAAAGCACCGCGAAATCCCCATAGCGATCGACGCACACGCCGGGCAAACCATCGCCCAAGTCATTCGCGACCCGAAACGCGTCGTGGTGCTCGCAGAGCGGCGCGCGCAAGCATCCTGCGTCCGCCAGCGCTTCGCGCACGCGCGTGAGCGAACCGAGCGCCGGCTCGCGTGCGTGGAGCGCGTCGTCGAATGCTTCGGGCACGGGCGCACGCAGGTGCAACGCCGGCTCTTTGAGCGCTA
>DASYCL010000012.1:0-2659 GCA_036500245.1 Polyangiaceae bacterium
GCCTATTTCTCGATGAAGCTGATCCGCGGCCAGTCGCTGGAAAACATCATCGAAAAGCGCCAAGCCGGCGACGAACAAACGCTGTCCGAGTTCGGTCTGCGCCGCTTGCTCGACGTGTTCTTGCAGGTCTGCCAGGCGATGGAATATGCGCACTCGCGCGCCGTGGTGCACCGCGATCTGAAGCCCGGCAACGTGATGGTCGGGGACTTCGGCGAAGTTTTGGTGATGGATTGGGGCGTCGCCAAATTGCTCGATCGCCCGCAAACTGCCTCCGCGGTCAGCACCAAAACCGACGATTTGCAGGAAAGCATCCCGGAAGCCGCCCCGCGCTCGCTGCGTCAGAGCAGCGGCTCGATGCCGAACCTGACCTCGGTGCGCGCGTCGACCAAAGCTTGGGAGACGCAAGTCGGCGTGGTGATCGGCACGCCGCAGTACATGTCGCCCGAACAAGCCCAAGGCCTCGCCGCCGACGAGCGCGCCGACATCTATGCCCTGGGAGTGATGCTGTACGAGATCTTGTGCGGCCAAGTGCCGTTCGACGACGAAGATCCGCAGCGCACGCTGTTGCGCTTGGTCACCGAACAGCCGAAACGTCCGAGCGAGCTCAACCCGAGCGTGCCGCTCGAGCTCGAAGCGCTGGCCATGCGCTTGCTGGAAAAAGACCCGGAGAAACGCACGCTCAGCTTGCGCGACATCCGCGCGCACGTGCTCAACTACTTCGAAGGCATCGGCCGTGACTACGGCCGAGAAGCGCTGTGGAAGAGCGTTGCTTGGAGCATCGGCGCGCTCGTCGCGTTCGCGTTCTTGGTTTGGTACTTGACTGGTCGCTCGATCGCGAAGGTGCTCACGCTCGGTCCGCCCGCGGCGCTGAACTCGGTCGGCTGGTTCTTGCTGATCATGGCCGCAAGTTACCCGCTTTGGGCGATCGTGAGCTTCATGCGCGAAGATCGCAAAGAGCGCGATCGTTTCGCCGCGCCGTCCGAGAGCGAGTTATTCGTGTCCGGGTTTCTCGCGCACAGGAGCTTCGCCGCCGCGCTGGCGCCGCTGTTTCAACTCGTATTCATCGTGCAGCTGGTGGCCGCAGCGGTCGCGCAAGCGAGCCGCGGTCAAGCGCGCTCGATCGATTTGCTCGAGCGCATTTCGCAGCAGATGCGCAGCGAGTGGGTGCAAGCGCTGATCGTGATTTTGGTCTTCTTGTTCGGCTATTTGTTTTTTCTGTCGCGCGAAGTCAAATTCGCGCGACGGATCGATCACTACGAGCTTTTGGTCGAGCGCCCGGCGTGGGAATCGGTCTGGCCCTTCTTCATGATCGTGGTGCTCTTGCTCACGGTCACGACGACCGAGGTGCTGGATTGGACGATGAAGTCCGCGCACCCGAGCATGAGCGATTTTTTCCACGCGGAGATCCTCGGGCGCCACCTGAACGTGTTCGAGATCATGAAAACCCTGGTTTTCCAGGGTACTTTCTTGCTCGGCGTCACGCTCGGCACGATGATCGCGGCGTTTCCCTTCTCCGAATTGCTCGCCGCACTCCGCCTCACCTATCAGCCTTCGGACGATGCGGCCGTGAAGAGCCGGCAGCAGTACTTTTTGCGTTCGCTCGCGACGTTCCGCGTCGGGCGCGCGGTCTGGCTCTACGGCGGCGCGATGATCGGTTGCTTGACGGCGATCACCGTGCTCTCGGAGAGCAACGCGCGGCCGCTGAGCGAAGAGATTGTGTACATCCTCGGCCCGTCCCTGGTCGGTTTCTTGGGGTTTGCCGTGGCGCGGCGCTACGTGCGCGGTTACATCGAACATGCGCCGGCCGTCGCGCGCATGTTGAGTGAACTCGAAAGCACGCGCCAAAAACAGACGCGCGCGCACGACTCGCGCCAACTGCGCGCGCCGTGGAGCTGGCGGATCTTGGAGTTTGCGGCTCCGCTCGTGTGTTTCGTCGCCTATTTGCTGTGGACCGGTAGCGGCATTCACCGCGAAGCCGTGCGCGAACTGATCATCCCGGTCACGACCAAAGATTGGCTTTTGATTTTGCCCTACGTGCTGCTCATCCCGACGATTTTGGGCCGCGAGCAACTGACCCGTTGGGCGCGCCGCTCCCGCACCGTCGCCCCGACCGAGTGATGGCTTTCTGACTGTTCATCTCGCTTTGGGTCTGCACGCGGGGAGCTGAATGTGCCGAAAGAAAGACTCTTTCCGCGCCGAAACACGTCGTGAAGGGCAACCCCAAACCCCCAAGCAATGCGGAGATTGGTAGTCACCACGTTGCGCCGCAAGCCCGCGCTGATAGGCTTTCGACATGGGACGAGCGTGGGTGTCGGCGCTGGGCGCGTGTTTGCTTTTTTTGGCATGTGGCGGCGGTTCGCACGCGGACGCGCCAGGTAGCGGCGGCGGCAGCGCGGGGACGGCAACGACGAGCGGCGGCAGCTCGAGCGGCGGCAGCGCTGGCAGTAGCGGCGCGACCAGCGGCGCAGGCGGTCAGCCAGCGGCACCGATCGCGGCGGCGGATCTGTGTCCGATCTTCACGGCCGATCTGTGCGTGTATCTGATGCAGTGTGACGGCGCGCGTTATCGCGACGCCGCGCAATGCCAAGCCGAGCTCGATTGCTATGGGCTACCGCAATTGCTCGACGCGAACGCAAAAGGCATCATCGACTACAATCCC
>DASYCL010000013.1:0-3040 GCA_036500245.1 Polyangiaceae bacterium
CAGATTTCGGCGGTTTTTGCCGGCCTCTCGCTGATCGGCAAGCACATCGTGGTGAGCGCGGGGCCGACCGCTGAGGATCTCGATCCGGTGCGCTTCGTTGGCAATCGCTCGTCCGGGAAGATGGGGTTTGCCTTGGCCGAGCGTGCGGCGGCGTTCGGTGCGCGCGTGACGCTGGTGGCCGGCCCCGTCAGTTTGCCGACTCCGCCCGGCGTGCAGCGCGTGGACGTGCGGAGCGCGCTGTCGATGCGAAGCGCACTGTGGCAAGCGCTCGCGCCCGACTTTTCGCAAGCGGACGCGCTGATCATGACCGCCGCGGTCGCCGACTATCGCCCGGCCCAGAGCCACTCCACGAAGCTCAAGCGCACCCCCAATTCTCTCGAGCTCGAACTCGTGCCCAATCCGGATTTGCTCGCCGAAATCGGCCACGCACGCCGCGATCGCAAACCGGTCTTGATCGGCTTTGCGCTCGAGACGGACACCGACGAAAAAGTGATCCAACTCGCGCGCGGTAAATTGGCCGCAAAACGCGTGGATTTGGTGGTCGCCAATCACGCCGCCGAGTCGCTCGGTCGCGACGATATCCGGGTCATGCTCGTCTCGCCGACCGATTGCGAGCCCTTGCCCGAGCTCAGCAAGGAGCAAGCCGCCGATCGCATCTTGGCCTGGCTCGCGGCGCGCTTCGGAGAGCTCGGCTGATGCGCGTCCTCCTCGCGATCGCGCTCACCTTCGCCGGCATGGCCTACAGCTTCAGCGAGGCCGCCGCCGGCCAACCGAAATTTTGGCTCGGCCTCACATTGCCGTACGTGGTCTTGCTCGCGCTCGCGCTCCACAAGATGTGGCAAGACCGCACCCTGGTCGATTTACTCACCCCACGCTGGGGCGATCTTTCGATCGGCGCGGTCTCGATGATCGTGCTCCTGTTTGCTTCCTGGGCTGCGCGGCGCGTGCTCACGCCCGCGGGCACCGCGCGACAAGCCTGGCTGTTCCGCATCTACTTGCAGCTCGGAAACCCGGAACATCTCCAGCGCTCGACGGCCTATACGCTGTTGATTTTGGCAGTCTGCGCGGCCGAAGAGATCGTCTGGCGCGGCATGGTGCTCGGTGATTTGACCGAACGCTTTGGCAGGCGAGCAGCGCTGCCGCTTTCCGCGCTCGCTTACGGCGCGTCCATGCTGCCCACGCTTTGGCTGCTGCGCGATCCGGATGCTGGCTTGAACCCGCTGTTGATCACCGCGGCTGTCGGCTGCGGGCTGATCTGGAGCTTCCTCGCGGCGCAATTCGGCCGGCTCGCGCCCGTGATCATCTCGCACATGGCGTTCACCTATTTTACAATCGTGCAGTTTCGCTTGCCCGGGATGTGAGCCAAGCGCGAGGCGCGCTCAACCGCTGAGCTTCGCCAGCTCTTCTTCGGAGATGTCGAAATCGGCGTAGACGTTGGCAACGTCGTCGTGGTCGTCGAGTGCTTCCACCAAATTCAAGCAAACCTCGGCGTCGCGCCCCGATACTTGTTTCTTGTTCTTCGGCACATACGCGACCTTGCTCGATGCGACCGGAAGCTTCGCGGCTTCGAGCGCCGCAGCGACCGCGTCGAGGTCATTCGGCGGCGTGTACACGACCCAAACGTCGCCTTCGTCGCGGTAGTCCTCGGCGCCAGCGCTGATCGCGGCTTCCATCAATTGATCTTCGCTGACGGCCTGCTTGTCGAGGCTGATCGTGCCTAGGCGATCGAAGGCCCACTGCGCGCTGCCCGCGCCGCCCATCACGCCGTTGCCCTTCTCGAAGATCTTGCGCAGCTCGGCCGCGCTGCGATTCCGGTTGTCGGTCGTGCCTTCGACCAAGAACAGCGTGCCGTGCGGGCCGGTGCCCTCGTACAAAACGTCTTCGTACTGCGCGCCCTCGATTTCGCCGGTGCCGCGTTGGACCGCGCGCTTGATGTTGTCGGCGGGCATTTGCTGCGCGCGACAATCGGCCACGGCTTTGCGCAAACGAGGATTGGAGTCGATGTCACCGCCGCCGATGCGCGCCGCGGTCACGACCTCGCGGATCAGCTTGGTGAAGACTTTACCGCGCGCGGCGTCGGTCGCGCCCTTCTTGCGCTTGATCGTTGCCCATTTGGAGTGACCACTCATGCCGCGTAGGTAGCACCGCCGGAAAGAGATGGGAACTCGAGAAAAATCACCGAAAAAGCCGCGCAATTTCCGGCGTTCCGCCCGGCGCGAGCGCGGCCGCGAACGGCGGTCGCGCGTCGGCTCGCGCGCTCACGATTGCCAATGGCGCTCGCGCGAAGGCCGAGCGATCGCGAGTCGCGCCGCGCCGCGGACGAACTGCACTCGGCGTGCTTTCTCGTGTGATGCGCGCGCCACCAGGCGAAAGATTCGAGGATTCGCCCCCCCTTAAGCGTCGACGCGCTGCGCCGTTTGTGCCTACCGGAGCCGTGTCTGCGCGCCATTCGAGCCATCCGAGCCTGATTCATCACTGCGTGGATTGTGGTGCGCTGTCGCCACCGATGGATCCCGAGCGCAGCTCGATCGGTGAAAATGCAGCCTGGCGCTTGGTCCGGCAGAAGACGCGCGATGGCCGCATCATGCTCGAGTGGCGCTGCCCGCCATGCTGGACTTTGCACTGGAAGCGACAACGCTCGGCGTAGCGCGCGCTTCTTTGGACCAGTCATTGATCGCGTAAAACCAGCTGTTTCGCGCGGACGGCGCGGCGCGCGTGTTTGGCTCACGCGAAGCAGCAAAGCGCGCGCGCATGGCCTACGAATATCCGTTTCAAAATCCAGAACTAGCGGTCGAAACCCGAATCGATGATCTGCTCGCTCGCCTGACGCGCGAGGAATTGATCTCGTGCTTGAGCACGAATCCGAGCGTGCCGCGGCTCGGTGTGCGCGGGACCAATCACGTCGAGGGCCTACACGGGCTCACGCTCGGCGGCCCGGGCGAATGGGGCAAAGATCGGCCCGTGCCGACCACCACGTTCCCGCAAGCGATCGGACTCGCGGAAACTTGGGATCCCGAGTGCCTGCGCGAAGTCGCGCAAA
>DASYCL010000014.1:0-4746 GCA_036500245.1 Polyangiaceae bacterium
CCAGGGCGACTTTGGCCTTGAACGCTGCGCTGTGCCGAATGCGGGTGCTTTTCATCGTTTTGCTGCTCCTCTTCGAGGAGCAGGCGCCGTTTACACCACCTTAGCCGCTGGTCCGAATTTTGGGATCCTCTTCAGTCAGCCTCGGTCAGCCTCGATGGGTCAATTCAACCCGACGAACGGACTCCTCATCCGCCGCTCGACTATCGCACTCTTCCCTTCTTCACGCGACTCACCACTCGCCATTTGAATCTCTTTCCCAATCACCCTCGCATGCTCGATTCGCGCTCGCTGCAGCTCACTTCGCGTCATCGGCCCCCGCAAGAGCGACATTGCCCAACGCGGTTGTAACAGCGCAATGCCATTGTCCACGTGTGCGTCGCGGATTACGAACCAGCGCGGCGCGAGCCGTTGCACAGTGCGCGCGAGCGTCGTCGTGGCGCCGCGCTCCGCGCCGATACTCGCTGCCAGGCCGTCCATTACGCGGGCTCGGTCCGCGTCGGTTTGGAGGCGGCCGATGCACCAGACGCCCGCGTTGCTGAGCGCGCGGTAGTCCAAATCCATGGGGTTTTGCGTGGTGACGATGACGCCGACGCCGAAGGCGCGGGCTTGTTTCATCAGCGCGACGAGCGGGCGTTTCGTGGGCGGATTGTGCGGGTGGGGCGGCAAGAAGCCGTACACTCGTCGAAGACGACGAGCGCGCGGAGCTTGTGGGTGCCCGGGAGCGATCGCACCCAGGCGAGCACTTCTTCGAACAACACGCCGAGCGCCGTCCGCTCACTCGAACTTGCGAGGTCTCGGTAGCCCGAATTGGGCAATCTTCCGGACCAAGGTGCGCCGCGGTATGCCCAGCGACTCGGCGGCACGGCTTTGATTGCCGCCACAATCGAGCAATGCTTGCGCGATGCGCTCGCGTTCCGAGTGGGTCTCCGCCTGCGGCACTTGGGTCGGGCTGCGCGCTGCTTCGGGAGTACCGTCGGCAAGACCGATCGGTTCGAGCGTGAGTTCATGCGCTTCGATTTCGCCGTCGTCCCACAACAGCGCCGCCCGTTCGATCTCGTTCCGCAGCTCGCGCACGTTGCCCGGCCAAGCGTGCGCGATCAGGCGCGCCTTGGCCGTGTCGCTCAGCCTCGGCACTTCGCCGAGCTCCATTTGCTCGGCAGCGCGCGCAAGAAACGCCTCCGCCAGCGGCACGATCTCGGTGCTTCGCTCACGCAGTGGCGGGACCTCGAGAACAGCTCCTTTTAGCCGGAAAAATAGGTCGGAACGAAACGTTCCCTGCCTGACGGCTTCTTCCAGATCGCAATTGGTCGCGAATACGAACCTGACATCGACCGGCTTGGCACGAAGTCCGCCGATCCGCGTCACCTCTCGCGTCTCGAGCAACCGTAGCAACTTGGCCTGCAGCGACGGCGAGAGTTCGCCGACCTCATCGAGGAAGACGGTGCCCCCCTCGGCAAGTTCGATCAAGCCGGGCTTCGTGGCCACCGCGCCGGTGAACGCGCCACGCTCGTGACCGAAGAGCTCACTCTCGAGCAACGTCTCCGAAAGCGTCGCGCAACTGATCTTCTGGATTGGGCCGGCGCTGCGTGTGGAGAGGCGGTGAATCGCATCCGCGATCACCTCTTTTCCGACGCCGGTCTCTCCCAGAATCAGGACGCTAATCTGCCCCTTGGCGAGCCGATCGATCAACGCATAGAGACGCTGCATCGCCGGATCGCGCACGACCATTGCGCGGCTGACCGCGAACGGTAGCGGCGTAGCCGAGCGCGGACCGTAGGTGCGCGAGGCGCGCGCGGCAGCACGCCGCACGATGAGAATCGACGCTCCAATCGCGATGGCTTGACCGGGTAGAAACTCCTGGCGCAGGCCTGGACTGAGCCGACGCGGGCCAATTCGCGTGCCGTTGGCGCTGTCGGTATCCTCGATCGAGAGCGGATCCAGGTGCAGCATCGCGTGACGCCGTGACGCGAGCGCATCTCCGATGCGGATCTCGCAGTCCTCCGCGCGCCCGATGTTCACGCTTCCCGACTGCGGCAGCGGATATATCGTGAGCCCAGTCGACTCGAGGACAACGAGTTGAAGCGCTCTCGGTGAGCGGGAACTCGGAGCGTCACCGACAATCGTCGAGAAGTCTGCGTTCGTTACTTCGAGTGCGTCGCTTGCAGACGCAACGTCGCGCTTCGGTTCCTCGCCTCGTTTGCCCATCTCGGGATGCATCCTATCAGCGCCTTGCGTGAGGACAATCGCGCACAACGTAGCAAGACGCCTCAATTGGACGAGCGCGCAGAAATTTCTGTCGACGCAGGTCGCAAGTTGGGTCAGAGCTGCCTGGCACCGGTTCCTGGCCCGCGGATTTCTTGGCATGCCGAAGCCGCGGCCAACGCGCACAAATGCGTAAGATTGCATCGATTCAGTTTCGCGGTACTTCGCGATTCGAGCTGCGTTCTTTACTTGGACGCGGCGCCAACGGCGTCGTCTACGAAGCGTTCGATCGCGAGCGCGGCGCGTTAGTCGCTCTCAAAGTGCTGGCCGAGAGCCACGCGCAGGCGATCGCCCATTTCAAGCAGGAATTTCGGGCTCTTCAGGAAATCAGGCATTCAAATCTGGTCGAATTGAAAGAACTGATCTTCGACCAAGGCCAATGGCTTTTATCGATGCAGCTCGTGCGCGGCGTGGACATCGTCTCCTACGCCTGGGGTGGATCGGCCGAGCTCAACGAGGGTGGTCCGAGCTTGCCAGTGGCGGCATCCGCCGACGACGACACGATTCGATCGGGAACCCATCGAGCGACGGAAGAGCGTGCAATCGTGTGGCGCGAGCAGTCATTGCGCGAAGATCGACTCCGTGCGGCATTCGGGCAGCTTGCGCTGGGCCTGTCGGCACTACATCAGCAAGGAAAAATTCACCGCGACATCAAACGTTCGAACGTGTTGGTGGACGCGCACGGTCACGTGACGGTTCTCGACTTCGGTCTGATCGCCGAGCTCGATGAGATCGGAAGCGTCGCTCAAAGCGGCGTTGTGGGAACACCCTCAACAATGGCTCCCGAGCAAGCCGCTCGCGGCCGTGTGAGCCCGGCGAGCGACTGGTACAGTTTTGGCGCCGTGCTTTATCAAGCCCTGACGGGCGCGACGCCGTTCGTGGGGTCGCGTGCGGAAGTACCAACGCGCCCGGTGCCTCCCGCGCAAGCGGCGAGCGGCGTGCCGGGCGACCTGAGCGAGCTCAGTATGGATCTGTTGGCGTTCGAGCCGTCGCTCCGCCCAGACGCAGAGCGCGTCCTCGCGCGACTTCGAGTTCACACGGGGCGCGGGAACGCACTGCGCGCTGCTTCGGCTACGAGCTCAGCCGGCACTTTCGTGGGACGCGCGACGGAGCTCGCGATGCTACGCGCTGCGCTCGCACGCGCGCAGCGTGGCGAGGCCGTCACGGTGGTCGTCGAGGGCGAGTCAGGCCTCGGCAAGACATCCCTGGTGCGCGAGTTCCTGCGCGAGGTTCGAACCGCGGACCCGAGCATCACCGTTTTCTCCGGGCGCTGTTTCGAACGCGAATCGCTGCCCTACAAAGCACTCGACGGGGTCGTGGACGCCGTGCACGCAGAACTCTGGCGGTTTTCGACGGAGGAAATGGAAGCACTCTTACCTCCGAACGCGAGCATGATCGCGCGTGCGTTCCCCGTCATGCAGCAATTGCAGGGCGCGCCGAGCTCCGCGAGCCGCCATTCGTCACTCGAACCCCACGCCCAACGCGAGCAGATTTTTGCTGCCTTGCGCGCACTGTTCATCAGACTCGCCGCCCGCCGCACCAGCGTCGTCGTGATCGATGACATGCAGTGGACGGATCTCGACAGCCTCGCGGCGCTCGCGACCCTGCTGCAGCCGCCGGACGCGCCCGCCATGCTCTGGCTGCTGCTGCGTCGTCCGAGCGCGGGCGCTTCCCGAGTCCCGCTACCGGGTACGGTAACGCTGCTCACGCTCGGTCCGCTCAGCAATGAAGAATCGACCGAGCTCGTCGTCGATCTACTCGGCTCGAGCGCGGCAACCGAGGGCCTCTCGGACAAGGTCAGCGAAGCGTGCGGCCATCCGCTGTTCTTGCGCGAGATCGCCCGCCAGATCGCGAGCGCGCCGGGCCACGCCGCGTCGCGCGGACTCGACGACGCACTACTCGAACGTGTGAATGCACTTCCGCCGAGCACGCGACGGCTGCTCGAGCTCACCGCAATCGCGGGGCGCCCGATCCCTCAGAGCCTGCTTGCCGACGCGATGCTCGTTGATGGTGAGGCCCGTCCCAGCGCTCGATCGGGCGAAGTCTCTCGACCGGCCGTTGCCTCGGTACTCGACCAAGTCGCCGAGCTGCGCCACAGCGCCCTGATTTGTACCAGCGGTGCACACGTCAACGACGTGATCGAAATCTATCACGATCGGATCCGAGAAACGGTGATTGCCAAGCTCGACCCGAGCGTTCAGAGGCAACATCATTTGCTGCTCGCGTCCGCGCTCGAACGCAGCGGGAACGGCGACGCCGAGGCGCTTGCGCTTCATTGGCAAGAAGCTGGAGACCGGGCGCGCGCGCATCGCTACGCGTTGATTGCCGCGGACGAAGCCGCTTCGGCCCTCGCATTCGAGCGTGCCGCGCGTTTGTATCGCAGCGCACTCGATTCGGCTGAATCAACACCGCAATTCGAAATCGAGTTATTGCGAAAACTCGGAGATGCGCTGGCCAACGCCGGTCGCGGATTCGACGCCGCGA
>DASYCL010000015.1:0-4161 GCA_036500245.1 Polyangiaceae bacterium
CCGCTTCGAACGCTGCGGTGATGGCTTCACCGACTACGTGCAGCTGAGCGAAGACTGGCAGTTTTACACCATCCCGTTCACGGAGATGCGCCAGGGCGGCTACGGCAAGGTCGCTCCGTTCCGCGATCTCACCTCAGCCTACTCGATCACGCTGCAATGGGGTGCCGGCAACGTCGACTTCTTCTTCGACAACATCTCGTTCTACCGCGCCCAGCAATGAACGCGCTCTTCGCACTTCGAGCTCTGCCCGCGCAAAAGGCTCACGGCTTCATGGCACGAGAAAGCAGGTCTGAATGAACCGCCGCCGGCACGTATCGGCGTACATCATCGGCGCAGGCTTCGCGCTGATGGCACGCCCGGCGCTCGCCGACGAGCCCGCGCCCGCTGCAGCGGCGAGTCCCGCGGCAGCCCCAACGGCCGCTCCCGCGCCCAAGCTGCCCCCGGACGAAAATCCGACCGCGGGCTACATCCCCGGCTATCGCCGCGCGATCGGGCTCGGGCTCGCACCGTCCGCGCCGATCGGGCCGGGCATGCCCGGCCTCACCACGATTCCGTTCAGCGCGCCTGACGAAGAGTCCGACTGGCAATTCAATTTCAAGGGCTACATGAGCGCGTCCTTCCGTGCGACGGAGAACACGCGCGAAGGACTTATCGGCGGCCTCAACGGTACGACCACGCTGCACGCGCCGCCGCGCATTCCGGACGCGTACGGCATGTTCGGCGGCACCAACGTCACGCCCGGCAGCTGGGTCGAGCTCAATTTCGAATACGGCAATCCAATCGTGACTTCGCACGTGAAGCTCACGACTTGGAAGCCTTCGAGCGCCACCGGCTTCACCGAGAGCAACAGCCAAAACTTCGTCAACGAAGCCTATTTGACCTTCAAGGTGCCGCCGATTGGCGCTTTGAATTTGAATTGGACCGTCGGCGCGTTTCGCAACGCTTACGGTGGGCTCGGCCAATACGGCGTCGGGCAATACAACGCGGCGATCATCGGCGAGCCGTTCGGCGTCGGCGAAACGCTGACCGCTTCGTATGATTTCAACGACACTTACAGCCTGCAGCTCGAGCACGGCTTCATGGGCCGCTTGGGCAAGACACCGATCGGTGCGCAGCCGGCGAACGAGTACAGCGCTTCGAGCTCGGCGTTGCCGTCGAGCTGGGTCAATCACGCGCACGTCGGGCTCGCGATCAAAGGCTCGATACCGCTCGTGATCGGCCTGCACTACCTCAACAACTTCAGCGCAGACGAGCGCGACCAGAAAGACGACCCGCAAACCTACTGGCTCGACGAGTCGCATCGCCCGGACGCGCACCTCAACGTGCTCGGCGCGAGCGTGCGCATGATCGACAATCACCTCGGCAACTTCGGCGTCGCGGCCTCGTACGCGAATGCGAAGGACGCCGAGCTCTTGACCGGCATGGTGTTCTTCGGCGCGTTCACCGGCGATCAGATGACGCAGCGTTATTTCGGCCCGAATCCGCGCGACACACAAGGCCACCCGATCAACGGCAGCGGCACCGGCAAGATGGAAGTGCTCGGCGCCGAATACAACCTGAGCTGGGGCAAACTCATTCGCTGGCCGGAAGAGTTTTGGGGTGAAGGCCCGGACCTCATCACGAGCCTCTTCACGGACATCGCGTCCGTGCAAAGTGAAGACCCCGACTTCGACCACGTGAAAATGTACAAGCTCGGCACGGAAGTGACGTACCGCTTCTGTCCGTGGGTCGGCATCTCGGGCCGCTACGATCACGTGTCACCGAACTCGCGCGACACCGCGCAAGACTTCGACGTGATAAGCCCCAAGATTTTGCTGAAGACCGATTGGAACAGCCACGAGCTCGTGACGCTCAGCTACACGCACTGGTTCTACGGCGACGACACGCACTCGCAGTTTCCCAACGACTTCACGCGAACCGGCCAAGACCGCTTGGATAGCAACATGTTCGCGATTCACTTCGGGATGTGGTGGTGACCATGGCCAAAGCGAAAAACGGTTCGAGCGCGCTCGCCACGAGTCAGGCCTGTTGGAGTTTTATCGTGAGATCACTCATTGCCTCGGAAAGTAAGGTTTTCATGAAACGCGGCCTGCAATTGTCGACATTGCTGCTCGCTACCTACGTCGCCGCTCCCGCGCTGGCAGACGACAGCACCACGCCGGCGATTCAGCTCGGTCTCGCGCCAGGCTCGCCTCAAATCGGCACCTTGCCCGGCGGCGTGACTCCCGCGTACGGCCAAACTTCAGCGGACGACAAAGACTGGCGCTTCGACTTCCACGGCATCTTGTCGATGCCGATCCGCATGGGCATCAACAAACGCGAAGGCGCGGTCACCACCGAGCAAGAGAAGCTCGTGCTCCACGCGCCGCCGGTCGTGCCCGACGATCGCGACTCGTTCTCGTACACCGGCGTCGTGCCGCAGCCGTACGTGCAGCTCAACTTCTCCTACGGCAACTCGATCGTCACCGGCAACGTGTTCATCTTGGCGCGCAACGCCTCGAACGCGACGAGCTTCTTCGATCCGCCGACGCAGCAAGGCATCTACGACGCATTCCTCACCTTCACCCTGCCGGATCTCGCCAAAAACAGCCATTTCGACGTCAACGTCGGCGCGTTCAGCAACCGCTACGGCGTGATGGGCGAGTACGACGAAGGCCGCTACGGCACGCCGATCATCGCGCGCACCAACGGCGTCGGTGAAAACATCGTCGGGAAATTCGCGCTCGGGGACTGGGTGCTCGACGTCGAACAAGGCTTCCAAGGTCAGCTCGACAAAGCGCCGAACGGGCTCGTGCCCGAAGGCTGGAACAACTTCGCCGACCCGCAGCTCGGTACGAGCTTCGTGCATCACGAACACTTGGGCCTCGGCTACCGCGGCATCGCGACGCTCGGCGCGCACTACGTTTCGGGTTGGAGCCAAGACGATCGCGCGACCACCGGCCAACAGGCGGACGGCAGCATCAACGTGATCGGCGCCGATCTGCGGGTCTCGAGCGGTCGCTTCGGCTACTTCTACGGCGGCGTCGCGGACGTGATCGCGAAGGACTCGCGCACCGTCGGCAACTCGATCGACATCAACAACGCCGAAGGCGGCCCGGGTTTGATGCTGAATTACCTCGGCCCGAACAGCAACGGCACCGGCAAACTGCTGACCATCGCCGCGCAATACGATCTCTCGCTCGCGCGCTTGATCGCCTACCCGCGCCAATTCAAAGGCGACTACGCCGACATCGTGATCAGCTTGTTCGGCATGCAGACGACCGTCACCAGCAACGAAAAGGGACCCGACTTGGTCACGCATCGCACGTACGACGGCACCACGATGCGCAAATTCGGCAGCGAAGTCGCGTACAGCCTCTTGCCGTGGCTCGCGGTCTCCACGCGCGCCGACCACGTGATCAACGACACCCAGGATTCGAAACAAACCTTCACCGTGGTTTCGCCGCGCGTCATCTTCCGGAGCAAGTGGCAAGCGCACGATCAGGTCGTCTTGCAGTACTCGCACTGGTTCGATAACGATGGCGTCCAAGTCCGCGACGGTTACCCGGCGCTGCCCGACCTCAGCTTGCGCCCCGACAAGGACATGATCTCGCTCGCAGCGACGATGTGGTGGTGAGTGCGCAAAGCCTCTCTCGGGAGGCTTTCGACGTACGCTTTTTGCTCGCAAGGATTCACGTTTTTTGCGCGGCCGCTCCCGCCGAAGCCGCGATAGACCAAATTCGAGCACTCGAGTTGCGACTCGGGCTGTAATTCAACATCGCTAGTACCCGCGACGCACGAATTGCATTCGATGTGACCCGTGGCCCGCCCCTTGCTCACTAAGAAGCAAGCCCATGCGTCACCTCGCCCTGACCACGCTCGGAACTGCTCTCTGCGTCGCAACTCTCGCGGGTTGTTCTTCGATGGCGCCTCCGAACTCCGTCGCGATGTCGAGCGCGAGCGGCGCGGGCGCCAGTGCTGTTTCGGGCTCCGCCGGCAGCGTTGGCGGCGCGGATTCAACTGTTTCGCAAAATGGCGGCACGGGCGGCATGAGCGCGGGCAGCACGAGCTCCGCGGGCACGAGTTCCGGCAACGCAGACGCTTGCCCGCCGAGCTGGACGACCTCGCCCGGTTGCGGCGCGGGCTCGAATCCACCCGGACCGGCGCCGGACTTCGGCCCAC
>DASYCL010000016.1:0-5370 GCA_036500245.1 Polyangiaceae bacterium
CGCCCGGCTTTACGAGGCGGAGCGCCGCGCGCGCCGGCAAATCACGCGGCTGCAAGAAGTCACGGCGGCGTTGTCACGCGCGTCTACCAGCGCCGAAGTGACCGAAGTCGCCTGCCGCATCGGCAGCGAAGCCACGGCCGCCCAGTCCGGCGCGCTGTGGCTCAGCGATGGTCAGGGCGGCCTCGACCTCGCGAGTCACTTCGGCACCCCGGGCAATCTGATCAGCCGCTTTCAGCACATTCGAGCCGACGCCACCACGCCTGCGATTCGCGTGCTCCATACGGGCGAACCGATCTGGGTACAAAGTCGCGCGGACTACGCCCAAGTCGCGCCGGACATTTTGCAAGCGGTCAGCGCCGAAAATTGGGTGCGCGCCTTCGGCGCCGTGCCGGTTTCAATCGGCGGAGCGCCCGCGGGAGTGATGGTATTCAGCCACGCCGAGGGCCATATCTACGACGCGACCGAGCGCGCGTTCTACAGCGTGCTCGCTCAACACTGCTCGCAAGCACTCGAGCGCGCGCGTCTGCTCGACGCGGAACGTCGCTCGAACGAGCGCAGCCGCTTGCTCGCGCGGGCCAGCGAAACCTTGGCCGAATCGCTGGATTTGGACGAGACCCTGCGCGCGGTCGCGAAACTCGTCGTGCCCGAGCTCGCCGATTGGTGCGTGGTCGATATGGTCGAGGGCGAAGCGATCCGTCGCGTCGCCACGGAGCATCGCGATCCGGAGAAAGTCGCGTCAGCGGTTCTGCGCGCAGAGCATCGTCAAGTGCGCGTCGGCGACGGCAGCCCGATCGATCGCGTGATCGCACGGGGTACCGCGCACTTTCACCGCCAGGTCGAGCCGGCTGTGCTGGCGCGCGCCGCGCAAAACGCGGAAGAGCTCGAACGGCTGAAGAGCGAGCGAATCATATCGGCGATCTCGGTGCCGCTCTTCGCCCGCGGCGTTGCGATCGGCGCGCTGACGCTGACGACCGCGGACTCCGGCCGCATCTACGACGAAAATGACGTCGCTTTCGCCGAAGAGCTCGGCCGTCGCGCGGGCCTCGCGATCGCCAACGCGCGCATGCATCGCGCTCTCGGCGAGGCGCACGAACGGTTGCAACGACTGTTCGAACGCGCTCCGATCGCGATGGCGATTTACCGCGGAGAAGAGCTGCGGCTCGAATTCGCGAACCCGGAGTTTCTGCGCACGCGCGCGCGCGGCCGAGAAATCATCGGGAAAATGCACGCCGAAGCTTTTCCCGAAGCCAACGCCTCTACGCGCGAAGTGCTCGATCACGCGCTTGCCAGCGGCGAACCGCAAACCTACCCCGAGGTATGCGCGCTGATCGATCGCGGCAAGGGCCCCGAAGAGGCATACTTTCACGTCTCGGTCGTGGTCTTGAAAGATCAGCCGGACGGCGTGGACCGCGTGATGTCCGTGTCCTTCGAGGTGACCGAAGGAGTGGCCGCACGCCGCGCGCTCGACGTCGAACGCTCCAAGCTTCGTACCGTATTCAAGCAGGCTCCGTTTTCGATCGGCGTATTCGAGGGCCGCGAGCATCGCATCGTGCTCGCCAACGAGCGTTGGGAGGCGCTGGTCGGCCGTCCGCTACCCCCCGGCGTGCGCTTGATCGATGCGGTACCCGAGCTCGAAGCGCAAGGCGTGCTCGCGATGCACGACCGCGCGTTCGCAGGCGAGACCGTAGTCGGCAGCGAAGTGCCGCTCGAGCTCGTCCTGAGCGGGCAGCGCCGCTTGCACTATTTTCAGGTCATTTTGCACCCGCTACACGACGCCTCGGACAAGATCGAAGGCCACGTCACGATGGCGCTCGACGTGACCGATCAAGTGCGCGCGCGCTCGGTCATCGAAACCGCGCGCAGCGAGGCCGAGGCCGCCAACCGCGCCAAAGACGACTTTTTGGCGATGCTCGGCCACGAGCTCAGGAATCCGCTCGCGCCGATCGTCACCGCGCTCGAACTGATGCGCCTGCACGGCGTATCCGGGGCCGAGCGCGAGCGCACGATCATCGGCCGCCAAGTGCAACATTTGACACGACTCGTCGACGATCTGCTCGACGTCTCGCGGATCACGCAAGGCAAAGTCGAGCTGGTCAAAGAGACGATCGAAGTCTCCGAGCTCGTGGCCCGCGCGATCGAAACCACCGAACCCTTGTTCCAGCAGCGGGAGCAACGCGTCTCGGTCGAGGTGCCCGCGAGCGGTCTCTTGGTCGACGCGGACCCGACGCGCCTGGTGCAGGCGCTCGCGAACTTGCTCAGCAACGCGGCAAAATACAGCGACAACGGCGCAAAAATCGCGATTGTCGCGGCGCATGAAGACGCACGAATCTTGATTCAGGTGCACGACCCAGGTGTCGGCATTCGGCCCGAAATGCTGGACCATATTTTCGATTTGTTCGTACAAGAAAAGCAAGCACTGGACCGCGCGCGCGGCGGCCTCGGCTTGGGGCTCGCGATCGTGAAGAGCGTGGTCGGTATGCACGAAGGCTCCGTCACGGCGGACAGCAAAGGCCCGGGCCAAGGCAGCGTGTTTTCGCTGCGCTTGCCCGCGCGGCCGGCTCGAGCCGAGTCCGCGCGGCCGAAAGCCAAAGCGAAAGACTCCGAACACCCGACAAACGCCCGCCGCATTCTGGTCGTCGATGACAACGAGGACGCGGCGGAGCTACTCGCCTTCGCGCTCGAAGCCGCAGGTCACGAAACACGCATCGCGCACGACGGCCCGAGCGCGCTGCTCGCGCTCGATCAATTCGCGGCCGACGCCGCGCTGCTCGACATCGGCCTACCGGGGATGGACGGTTACGAACTCGCCAACCGCATCCGTCGGCAGAGTGTCGATGTCCGCTTGATCGCCATTACCGGCTACGGCCAAGACGCCGATCGCAAACGCGCGAGCGACGCCGGTTTTCACAGCCATTTGGTCAAGCCCGTCGATCTCCAGCTGGTCCTGCGCGCGGTGCGCGAGGTCGCGCTCGAGCCGTAAATCCGAAGCACTCGCGCCGAGTCTGACTCAGTGGTCGTTTTGCAGCAGGGCCTCGACGAGCTCTGCGCCGAGCGTCTGAATCTGGGAGATATTTTCCATGTCTTGCGGTTGCGAACCCGCGCCGACGAACACGATGTACGTGACGCCGGAGCCAACGCCGCCGCTCGCCGGACTCGGCGGAATACCGAGCCCGTTCGCGGTGCGCACCGAGGCCTCGCCGATAATGTCCGTCGGCCCTTGATCGCCGAACACGCCGAACTCGAGCTGATTGTTGTAAATCACGGCCACGATGTTGCCGCCGTTGTTTTGATCCAGCCCCGGGAATTTCACGTCTTGCGGCACGACGACGTACGGCGTGTTCTCGGAAGCCAGTTGCGGCCCGTCTTTGTCCGAGGCGCTGTTCGGACCATGAAAAGATGTTTCGTCCTGGTAACAGCAATCCATGTCGGCGCCGGTGCCTGGGCAGTGCGTGGTCGTGAGCCCGTCGCAATCGATGTCCATGTCGGCCGTGTAATAGATCGCGCCGCCCGCGTTACCCGTACCGCCTTTTAGGCTGCAAATGCTGGTGGTCGAGCCATTGTCGAGTTTGTAAGTGTGCGAGTTCGGGATTTGATTGGCCGCGGTGCAGTTTTGAGTCAGCGCCAAGAGCTGTGCGATCGCGGGCGAACCGGTGATCGTGCCGAGAGTGTTGGTCATGCCGCCGAGCCCGCTGCCACCGCCCGAACCCGCGTTCGACGCGCCGCCGTTCGTGCTCGTTCCGGCACTGCCGCCACTGTTCGAGCCGCTGGCGCCGCCGTTCGTCGCACTGCCGCCGTTGCCCGTCGCACTGCCGCCGTTGCCCGTCGCGCCGCCGCTGCTCATGCCGCCGCTGCCGAGGTTACCCGCGCTGCTCGTCGCGCTGCCGCCGTTCGACGTCCCGGATCCGCCGTTCGACGTACTCGAACCGGCTTGCGCGTTCGAACCGCCGCTCGACGAGCTCGATCCGGCCTGCGCGTTCGAACCGGCACTCGACGAGCTCGAACCGGCGCGCGACGAAGCGCCCGCGCTCGAACCGCTCGAATCCGCTTCACCCGAAGAACACGCACCGAGCGCGCCCAACCCCAACACGAACGCCCAAGCGCAACCGGCAATGCTTCTCATCTTCCCCCGATGGCCGAGCGCGCCGACTTTCATCGCTCGAATTGCAGCCGCAAACCGATTGGATTCGAGCAATCGCGCAGGCAACGAAAATTGCATCCGCGCTTCACGCCAAATGTTTTGGGATTGGGTTGATGGTCACAGAATCCGGGCCATGGGCGGCAGAGCCTTCGGCGTCGGGCTGCGGGTGAAACCGCACAGCCCGACGCATTTCACATGACACGCTTCGTGTAACATCGCGGCGATGGCGCACGCGAACGCCTATGACGACGCCGTGAGCACCTTGTATCACGCGCCGCACGATTCGTTCGTGAGCGAGCGCACGCGGCTCGCCGCGGAGCTGAAAGCGAGCGGCGACAAGGCCGGCGCAGCGCGCTTGGCGAAGCTCGCGCGGCCGACTGTTTCGGCCTGGGTCGTCAATCAACTCTGGTGGCACGCGCGCCCCGATTTCGACGCGCTGTTCGCTTCGGCCAAGGAGCTCCGCGCCGGCAAACTGTCGCACAGCGGCGCGCACCGCGAAGCGCTGACGAAACTCAACAAGCGCGCGCAAAAGCTGCTCGGCGAACACGGTCACGCCGCGAACGAAGCCACGCTACGTCGCGTCACGATGACGCTCTCGGGCCTCGCGGCCGCCGGCAGCTTCGATCCCGAACCCGCGGGAGCCTTGACCAAAGATCGCGATCCGCCGGGCTTCGAAGCCTTCGGCAGCGCGAACTTCGACGCCCAGGAGCATCCACCCAAAAAAGCAGCCGAGCCCAAACGCGAACACGCCGAAGACAAGCAACACGAACGCGAGCGTACTGCCGCCGAAAAAAAGCGCACCGCGGAAGCCGAAGCCAAACAGCGTGCCACCCGCGAAAAACTAGAGACCGCGCTGCGCGAGGCGAAGAGCGAGCTCGTCGCACGACAGCGCGCGCACGAAAAATCGAAGCGCGAATTGGCACGAGCCGAAGAAGAGCTGGAAACAGCCGAGCGCGCCGCGAAGGATGCCCAAGCAGAGCTCACCGCGTTCGAGCGCAAAGCGTAAGCTTCGCTATTTGCCGAGCGCGAAATGGCGCGCGATCTGCGCCACGCTCAGCGCGCTCGGATAGACCGCGAGCTCGTCGAGCGCGCCCTTGAAGAACGAGCCGCTCGGATCCGAGCCGCGCGCGACGGTAAAAGGCACCGTCCGAGGCAGCACGCTCGTTCCCACCACGGACGAATTCGTCAGTGTCCCGTTCACGTAGAGCGTCGTATTCGTGCCGTCATATACT
>DASYCL010000017.1:0-11276 GCA_036500245.1 Polyangiaceae bacterium
GCCCCGAGCGCAAGCAAATCGAAGACCAAGTAACTCACTGGCACTTCGTTCATCGCCGCGCGCACGTCGAGCGGGCGCATCGCGTGAATGCGCGGCGCGATGCGCTGAAAGCTCGGCCGGCCCACGTTGTCGAACGCCACCACTTCGCCGTCCAGCACCACGCGTTCCGGCGCGAGCGCCGCGACCGCGCGCGCAATTTCCGGATAGCTCGAGCTCGCCGCGCGGCCGTTGCGGTAACGCAGAGCCACCGCTTTGCCGTGCTTGTCGGCCACGATGCGCACGCCGTCGATTTTGAGCTCGTACAAGCGCGAGTCGTCCACCAGCTCCGCGCCTTCGAGCGCGCACAGCATCGGCGTGAACGAACTCACGTCAATTGGCGCGCGCACCGCGCCGAGCGCTTCGGCTTCGGCTTCGAGCTCGCTCACGACGCGATCGCGCTCGGCGAGCTCCTCGATCGTGAGCCCGGAGAGCACGCTGTGCGGCAGCTCGTTCACGACGTCGCTGTTCGGGTTCGAAAATGCGTCCTGCTTTTTGATCAACAGCCATTCGTTGGCTTTTTTGTCGTTCGGGCCGGACGCTTTGCGCCTTCCCGTCGCGACCAGCGCGAAGCGACCGTGCAGCTTGAAGCCGTCGAGCTCGAAATCGAGCTTGCCGACTTCGAGCCCGCCCTCCGCCGTCGTTTCGAGGTAGCGCACGCGGCCGATGTCCCACGCGATCATCGCGCCCGCGCCGTAATTGCCCTCCGGGATCACTTCCTCGAATTCCAAATATTCGAGCGGATGATCTTCGGTCAGCACGGCCAAATGCTTGTCGAGCGGCTTCAGGCTCGGCCCGCGCGGCACGGCAAAGCTCTTCAAGGTACCGCCGATTTGCAAACGCAGATCGTAGTGCGGCCGCGTCGCGTCGTGCAGGTGCACGACGAAACGACCGGTGCGCGTCTCGCGCGCCGCCGGTTTGTGCTCGGTGCCGAACGGCTCGTTCGTGCTCAGCGGATCGCGCTTTTGGCGGTAGAGCTCGAGTGCATCCGGGGTCGGCGGAGAGCTTGCTGGCTTGGTCTTGGTTTTGGTCGCGGGTTTCTTCACTCGCTCACCCGAGGAGTTTTTTGGCCCTGCGCGAGCACAGCGCTTGGCCGCTCGCGCGTCGAGCAACGCGGCGGGCGCCTGTTCGGTCAGTTCTCATTACTCGCCTCGCCTTCGAAAACCGTGATCACGCGCTCCGTGATCCCCGACGGGGGGAGCCCGGCGAATCTGGTGCTTTGTATTATTTCCGTGCATCTGGCCCGTGCCCTTCGCGCGCGCTCCGGCGCGAAGAAGAGGAGAGAGAGCAGTCGGAAAGCTTAGCCCAAGCGCGCACGTCTCGATTCGGGCTACCAGTGCGGGCTGCGACGTACGCGCTGAACCCAAGGAAAAAGCCGTAGATTCGGGTAAACTTGCGCGGGATGTGCGCGCCGAAGTATCCGGTCACGCTTGCCATTTGGGCGCTGCGCGCCGACGATGTCGAGTTCGAACCGCATTTGTATGCCTGGGAAGCACACGGTGGGACTGCCGCGTCCGCCGGCTGCGCTATCGGTGAACGAACACGTCGTCGTGAAAAACGTTGATCTTCGAAGACGAAGGCAAGGAGCCGCTCTGCGTCTTGCTGCACGGCGATCGCGAAGTCTCGGCTAAGCAACTCGCGCGCCTCATCGGCAAGAAAACGGTCGCGCCGTGCCGGCCCGATGTCGCCGATCGTCATTCGGGGTATCAGGTCGGCGGCACGTCGCCGTTTGGTTTGCGGCGTAAGATGTCCGTGTATATACAGCAATCGATCGTGGAGCTGCCGCGCATCTATCTCAACGGCGGCGCGGCGCTGCGCTGCTTCCTCGTCGCGATCCCAAAGATGCGCAGCGCGTGCTCGTGCCGACGCTGGTCGACGTCGCGGTGAGCAAGTGAACGAACTCTGCTAGCTTCGCGGCCATGATCCTTTCGGACACCGACATCCGCGCGCGCTTGAAAAAAGGCGATCTCCGCGTCGGCCCGCTCGAAGACGAAGCCCTGCAAATTCAGCCGGCGAGCATCGACGTGCGGCTCGCGGGCGAATTCGTGATTTACCGCCCGAGTCAGGTCTCCTGCCTGGATCCGCGAAACCCAGAGACGCTCAGCGCGGCGAGCGAGCGAATTCAGGTGCCGAACGGCGAATCGTTCGTGCTTCATCCGCGCGAATTCGCGCTCGGCTCCACGATCGAAGCCGTGGCAATTCCGCACGATCTGGTGGCCACGGTCGACGGGCGTAGCAGCATCGGTCGCCTAGCGATCGTCGTTCACGCGACGGCTGGGTTCATCGATCCCGGCTTCGAAGGTCAAGTCACGCTCGAGCTTTCCAACATCGGACCGATTCCGGTCAAGCTCTATCCGAATATGCGCATCGCGCAGCTCGTGTTTCACGAGTTGAAGTCGCCGGCCACGCTGCCATACGGAGCCGAGCGTGGCAGCAGCTATCAAGGTCAGCTCGGACCTCAGACGAGCCGGATCCGCTTGCGCTAAAGGCTGCACGTATCGGCGCAGCTGCCCGCCGGCATTTTGCCGGTCATTTTCGCGTAGTGCGCGTTGATCTGGGCCACGCTCAAGAGCTTATTGTAAATCGCGACTTTGGCGATTGCGCCTTGAAAAAAAGTGTCTTTCGCCATCGTACCGATGTCGAGCGGACTCGTGTTTGCTTTCGGCACTACGACGTATTGACTCATGCAGCCGGTCTGACCGTGCGAAGCGTGGTTCCACTTCACGCCGTTGACCCAAATATCGATCGAGCCCGGGTACATGGCGGTGTTCATGCAATCCGCAGGCTGAGTCTGTGTCGTGTATTCGCCGACGACATGGTACCACGCGCTCGCCGCGATCATGTTCGCAGCGGGTTGAAAGTCCGCGGCCGAACCCAAGCCCGCCGTTGGGTTGAACACGTACGCCGAGATGCGATTCGGTCGATTCGGATTTTCCTGCGTCGTGAGATCGTACATGCGCGCTTCCCACTCGCAGGTCGGGCCGTAGTCTTCGCATTTGCCCATCCAATCGACGTAGCCGCTCGAACTGTCGTTCGGGAATTGCAGCACGTCGGGGCGGATCCACGCTTCCCAGCTCAAATTGCCGGTCGTCGGAATCGAAAACGCGGCGCTCGAGGGGACGCTCAGGTATTGCGCCTTGCCGTCGAAATCAGCGGCGGAATCGCCGTTCGGCAACTCGACGCGCGGCGGCGCCCCAGCGCCTTGATAAGTGCCGTCGTGACCGTTGCCCGTGAGATCGAGCTCGGTCACCGGCGCCCGGTTCACGTCCCAATACGCGACTGGGCCGTCCGCGAGCACGAGCTGATCGTAGGTTTGTCCGCCGCCAGTGCCGGCCGCGCCGCCCGCGCTGGTGCCGGCGGTTCCGGCGCCGCCGGTGCCGGCGATTGCCGCTGAGCCTGCTTGCGCGTTCGAACCGCCGCTCGCGTTCGAACCCGCTGCGCCGCTCGTGCCAGCGTTCGCTCCGCCGGCGCCACTGCCTGCGTTCGCGGTACCGCTGCCTGCGGCGCCACTCGCGCTTCCGCCCGCGCCGCTCGCGTTCATGACGTTCGCGCCGTCACTCGAGCCACTCGAGCAAGCAACGGAGGCGGCGAACAGCGCGAGCAGAGTGCCCACTTCGAACCGGCAGAGTGAGATTCGCGACATGCCCCCAATCTGCCATTCACGAAGACAGCCCGGGAAACTTTTCGCGAAATACGTTGGGAAAGCTCGTGATCGAACTGGCTTTAGGGTTATCTCCAGGCAGGCGAGCCCCAGCCTTGTCGGGCGCGACCGCGCGCCGAGATGTGATGAATAGTCAGAATAAATCTAACGGCTTCATCGGGTCTCACCTTCTTCTCTCCTTCTCTCGCCGCGCCCCAGCGCGCGCGAAGGGCCCGGGCACGATGCCCGGAAATAAAACAAAGTTACTGATTCGCCGGGCTGATCACGGTTTTCGAAGGAGAGGCGAGCAATGAGAACTGACCGAACAGGCGCCAGCCGCGCCACTAGAAGTGCGAGCGGCCAAACGCTGTGCTCGCGCAGCGCCAAAAAAAACTCCAAAGACACGACGAACGATTAGAGCAGCAAGCTCGCTCGATACCCGCGCCCCCCCGGATCCCGCCTCACAACGAATTCGCAGCGCTACGCAGTGCCAGAGCCGCGTCCGCACCTTCGGACATGCGCACGTGCGACACGATCAAGCGCACCAAGCGCGGCGTCAGCGCCAAGCGCTCGAGGTGCGTCTTGAGCGCGAATTTGTCTTTCACCATTTCGAGCTTCACCACGGGGGTGACGCGCGCACCCGGTCCAAAACCGACGAGTTTCAGCGCAGCGCGCCCGACCGCGCTCTTCGGCGGATCCAAGTCGAATACGACTTCGTTCAAGACGACGCTCGCGCCGTCCGAGGATTCGACGATCAGCGCGCCCTCGGCATCGCCCACGCCGTCGAGCACTTGCAGCTCGAGCACGGGATCGGGCGGCATGTCCGTATACGTGCCGTCGACATGCACGACCGCGCTGGCGCGCTTCCTCACCGCGGGTGGAACCAACACGCGCAGCGACGGATAGCGCGCCTTGTAGCGAGCTGCATCGAGCCGATGGCGCACGTGCGGAATCAACAAGAATGCAGGCGTGCCGAAGGCTTCGAGCCGTTGCATCGAAGGTTCGTCGAGCGCGATCGCGCTGTGAATCACCAGCCGGGCGTCACTCAGCCGGACCACGGTCATCACGCGGCGCATGGAGAAGTGCGGCAGATCGCCTTCGACGCGCCAGAGGTTTTCGCTCAGCTCCTGAATCGGAGCGTGCGGCAAAGTTTGAAACGTTTCGGTTTCGGAACGTGTAGCGACCGCGGGACCCATCACTTGAGCATGGCGCACGACGCGCGCGCGACAACTGTGGCGAAGCTACGCAGCCGCGAGTTTTGCCTCAGAAAAACATGCCCGCGCACGCGTCTGCGGTAGCGAGCATGGACTTGCCGCAAACACCATCGGCTGAGGTCGATGGCGAGAAGACACAGTCGCCACCCGCGCACTCCTGGTTGCCTTGGCAATTCGCGCCGTTCGCTTTACTGACCGCACACGTGCCTGCATCGCAGTACAGGCCTGCCTTGCAGTCATCGCTGGAGGCACACCCTGCGCCAGCGTCGAGGAGAGGCTGGCAGGTGTAGGATGCGTCGCAAAATAAGCCATCCTCTTGATAGCAGTTGAATTGCGCGTTTGGATCCGCACCGCGCTCCGGGGTGCTGATCCCTACGCACGAGTTTGCGTCGCAGCTGCTGACACAGGCATCGCCGAGCTTGCCGTGCGCGACCCCACCCGGCAGCTTTACGCAGCTACCCGCGCCGCTGCTCATGTCGCAATAGGCGTCACCTGCAGCGGCGTTTGCGCACTCGGCATCCTGCGTGCACACGCCACCTGCCGGCAGCGCGCCCATGAACACCGCTCTGCATGCCGACTCATCGATCTGCTCGACCGGCGTGCAACTGCTGACACCGCTCTCGTAGGCGGCAACGCAGCGGCCCGCGGCGTCCGCGTCGTACGCTACGTTCGGTCCGGTGTCTTCCGCGATCTCCGGACTGAGCTTGGCGATCACGTTTTGTTTGCATGTCTCCGCATCGAAACCGATGCCCGCGCTCTGACAGCACGGGCCGAGATTGTCACAAACCGCATCCGCGAGGCGATTTGCCAATTGATCCTCGGACACCGCAGCGCCGGAACTGGCACTAGTCCCGGTACTCGTCGCTGACCCGCCGCAACCCGCGAGCGCCGCGACGAACACGGCAGCCAACCCCAAAAAACTCGCCCTGATGCTTTTTCTTTCCACCGCCACGCTCCCGAGCGCGAGCGTACACGATCCATCTCTCAGTTCAAAACAACACGCCCACACGCAGCAAATCAATCGTCGGCAAGGTGGTTTGGCCGATCGCGTTCGCTGCGTCGTCAACGCTGCCTTGCGCCGAGACTTCGGCGGCGCCGACGACGGGCGAGGTCGCTTTCGGCACCGCGCTCGCGGCCGAGCTCGAGAGTGGGATCTGCACGCCGGCATCGATGCCGAGTGACACGCCTGGATCCCAAGTCCAAAGGAAGCCGAGCCTCGGATTGATGAACGCCGTGTCGACCGAGAGCGACGCGGGCACGCTGTAGCCGTAAGCGCTCACCGTGGCTGACGCGGCAATGTGTTGCTCGCCTGCACGCAACCCGACGAAGAACGGCCCACGCAAGGGAAACAGGCGCACGTCTCCCGCGACCGCCCAACATGACACGCTCACGCCCGCGACGTTGATCGTCGGCAGCGCGCTGTATTCGCCGCCCAATAACAACGTGCGCTCGAGCTTCAGCGCGCCTTCGATCGCGAGCGGGCGCGGGAAACCCACGCCGACGAGCGCGCCCGCGCTGATGTGATCTCTGCGTCGCGCGCCGGGGCGCTCGCTTTCGCTGCTCGGACGATCGACGGTCACGTTCGGCGTCGGTTGCAACGGGACGAGCTCGGGCTCGAGGCTCGTATTCTGCGCCTGCGCGCTCTTAACCCAAGCGACACACAACACCGTGATGTACGGCGCAAAGCGCCGCACTCGACGAGGTGACTTCGGATTGAACGGTTCCACGCAATCCGGCACTGCACGGAGCGGGCCGTTTCAGTGATCGGCCGTCGCTGATTTCCATTTTTCTGTGGCTTCGAGCGGCCTTAGGCTCGCCCGCGTCGAGCTGAGCTTGTGTTCAGCGTGAGCCACGACTTTCGCCGAAGTTTTGCGTTGAGGCGTGGCAGTCGCGTTAGCATTGGCGAAATGGCTGCGCGCGCGACCTCTTCGGGCACGATTTCGTTTGGCTTGGTCTCGATCCCCGTCAAGTTCTACACGGCGGCGGCGTCGGAGCAGGCGAGCTTCAACATGCTGCACAAGAAGTGCGGCGGCAGGGTGAAGCAGCAATACATCTGCCCGACCGACAATAACGAAGTCGTCGAGCGCACGGAGATGATCAAGGGCTACGAGTACGCGCGTGGCCAATACGTGCAATTCACGGACGAAGAGCTCAAAGCGCTCGAAAGCGAACGCAGCAACAGCATCGAGATTTCCGAGTTCGTGCCGATCGACACGGTCGACTTCGTGCAAGTCGAAAAGACTTATTATCTCGGGCCCGACAAGGGCGGCGACAAAGCCTATCGCTTGCTGTCCGAGTCGATGACCAAGAAAGAGATGGTCGCGGTCGGGCGTTGGGGCAGCCGCGGCAAAGAACAGCTCGTGTTGATTCGACCGTACGGCAAAGACGGCATCATCCTGCATCAGCTCTACTACGCGACCGAAGTGCGCGCGTTCGACGAGATCGACACCGGCGCCACCTTCAAATTCAGCGATAAAGAGCACGAGCTCGCTGAAAAATTGATCGATCAGCTCTCGACCGAGCAGTTCGAGCCCGAGAAATACAGCGACTCCTACAGCACGCGCGTGAACGAAGCGGTGCAGCAAAAGGTCGAAGGCAAAGAGATCACGATCGCGCCCGAAGCTCCGAAGGCGCAGATCATCGATCTATTCGAGGCCCTGAAGAAGAGCCTCGCCAGCACGTCGAAGGCCGACAACGCGACCGAAAAAGGCGAAGCCCCGATTCGCCCGCCCAAGAAGACTGCGCCCAAAGCCGAAAAGTCGGAACCAAAGAAAACGCGCGCCAAGGGCTGACGCGCAGCTCGGTTCGGCGCACGACGCGCTTCATTTTTGGGGGTTTCCTAGTTCGTCGCGCTTTCGTCACAGCGTGCGGCGACGCGCCGTCCTTTGGCGTCGCGCTTTTCTTGGCCGAACTTCGACGAGCGTTTTAAAGCCTAGGGCATCATGAAGCCCCGCAATGCGACCCTGGTTGTCATTGAGTACGGCGCGAGCTGGCCGCGGTGGCTCGATCCGAGCCATTCGGGAGACATGGCAGTCGTCGCGCAACACTACGAAGGCGAGCCGAGCTCGCTGATTACACAAGTTGCGAGCCGCGTGACACGGCTCGAAGCGCGCGACTGGCGCCTGCGCGCGATCGTTCTGGTATCGAACGGTCGCTGCGAGGGCGACTCGGTGGCGGCGCGCTCGGTGCTCGCGCGCGGCTTGCTGGCGCGCTTGCAGAGCGCCGGCGGCGGCCACTTCGCGCTCACCGTCGACGAACGCTACGGCCGGCGCGCGCGCCACAACTTGACGCACTTGGCCGAATCGCTCGACGCGGAAGCGAACCTCGGCGGCATCGAGCTCAGCTTGTTCGCGGGCGAACACACGCCGCTCGCGAATTTGGACGCGACTGCGCTCGCGAGCTGATGGGGATTGTTTGGCGCTGCGCGAGCAGCGCGCGGTCATGCGGGCTTCTGGTGACCCTCCTTTCGATGAAATCACTCCGGGCATCGGCACGGGTGTCGCCGCTGCTGCTGCTGAGCGGCCTCCTCGCGAACTGCGCTCACGTGCATTGCGAAGCGCTCGTCACCCGTACGAGTCCATGGGTCATGAGCTCGAGTGAGCCGCCAGCGTGCGCGTGTGCGCGCAGTGCGCTCCTCGAGCGGTTTCGCACTTCCGAGATCGATGCCATTGTCCAGCGGATCGAGCACTGCGTCGGCCCGGCCGGGTCGAGTCAGCTCTGGGAAAACCGCGCGTGCTTTCCGCTGGAGTTCGGCACCGATGCCGAAAACGGCGAAAAGGTGCAGCTGAGCTTCGCCTGCGGCGATGTCTGCCCGGAAAATGCCGACATCGCGATCGCCTACAGCCGTCCGCGCTCGGAGGCAGAGTGCAAGAAGATCGGCGGGATGACCGAGTTGACTGGCGTCGTCGGGGTCTACACGCGCTGCCGGGTCGCGACGCCGGAGGCGTGTCGCGCCCCAACTCAATACCCGCGTGAGTAGCCACTTGAGGACGACGCCAGCCGGGCGACCTCCTGGCCGGCACAAGCAAGACACTTCCGCGGGCGGGAGCCGCGCTCCCGACGAACCGACTTCTGCTAAACCGCGCCGCGTGGACTCCGGCGGAAGCCCAAGCTGCGCACGCGCGCGCGGCGCTCGAGTGGCCGCTCTTGCTCGAGCGCATCGCGGAGCGTTGCGCGAGCCGCGCGACCAGCGCTTACGCGCGCGCGTACCTCGACGCGTTGCTCGCGCGGCTCGCCGAAGCGGGTTTGCTCGTGGATTGAGCTCGCCGCGCGCGGGCGTTTTGGCTCCAATCCCGCGCTCACGGGCAAGCCGGTGCGCTCGCGCTGGTCGAGTTATTGTCGCGGTTGCACTCGCTTTGGCCTGCGTCGGTGTCGAGCCAGGTCGCTTCGGCGCGGAGCGTCGTTGCCGCGACTTCCGGCGCTTCGCAGCTGACCGGAATGCACATCGACGCGGGCACCAACGCCGGCTCCGAAGTGCACGCGGCCGTCGCCGCTTCGCCGAAAAAGAAGGTGGCCGTGGCGAGCGGCGCGTCCGCGTTGCCGCGGTTGCAGAGCAACCCGGAGAACCCGACCTGCTGATCGGCACAGGTCGTGTCGGCCGAAATGCGCACGGTGAGATCGGGCCCGTCACAGTTTCCAGCGTCTGGTTCGGGCGCGGTTCCGCAATCGGCGACCGCGCAGCCGGAGTCCGGCGCCTGATCGATGCACTGGCCTTGTTCGCAGATTTGGTTTTGCGCGCAGCAGCCGGCGCAGGGGCAGCCGGGCCCGCAGACACCGGGAATGCAACCTTCGGGCACGGCGCACACCCCATCCATGCAGAGTTGGTCGGCGCGGCAACATCGTGAACCGCAGGCGCTCGTGTTCGTGGTGCAGCCTGCCTCCATGCCGGCGTCTTCGGTTTCGTGCGCGGTCGAACTCGTGCCGCACGCACTCGCGATGAAGAGACAGCCGAGCGCGCAGAACTCGAGCAAGTGACGGGCTGCGGAGCGAATCGGATGCTCGGTCATGGCGACAGGACCGGTTTTTTCAGTTTGGTGATGGCGTGGTCTTCCGTGAAATAGAGGTACTGCGCGTCTTGTGCCAGCGCGCCGCGCAGATTCCGACCGCGCGCGATGTAGCGCACTTCGGTGCTGCCGAGGGGCAACGCGAGGAGATCGGAGTGCGCGGAATTCTGGCGAATCCAATACAGAGTCTGGCGTACGCCGTCGAATACCATTGCGCCGCCGAAGCCGGCTTGATCCAAACCGGCTAGACGCGTCGGGGCTCCGCCCGTCTTCGCCAGTTTGTAGATCGTTTGCGGCCATTGCTCGGGTGGTCGAAATTGGGCCGGCGCCGGACCGTGCTCGACCCAGTAAAGGGAGCTCGCGTCCGCGGTCATGCCGCGAATCGCGTTGTCCGAAGTGTGCAACACCTCGGCGTGCCAGGGCGTGCTGCTCTTCGAGACCATGTAGATGCGGTTTGCACTGCTGCAAAAAAGCTGTGTCTCGTCACTAACGACCACGGTCTCGCCGCCGGCGCCGGGCGTCGCCGGAGGTACGAGTGAAAAATTCTGTGCGCTGCCGTCGGTCGCTTTGAGCTGACCCACGGACAGACACTCGAGATCGTAGACGACGACCGAGCCGGCACTCGTGACCAAGCCCCCCCAAAGATACGAAGCGGCGAGCGGGAAATCTCGAGTCGCGCCGGTCTTGCGATCGAGCGAGTGGACTACGCTCTGTCCGCCCGGGAGCGAGCCCGGCGTCGCGAGCCAATAGACGTATTCTGCGTCCGACGCGAACGGCTGGCTGCCACCTTGCCAGTGCGCGAGCATCGTGTTTTCACAGCCATTTTTCCGGGCCCGCCGCAGGCTGAGGTTGTCTGCGGTGGATGACCAATACACGTACTCGTCATCGACGTAGAGCGCGCTCGGATTCGAATTCCCTTCCGCGACGATCACGGTCGGCGCTTGAAAATCGGAGCTCGGGGGCTCGCAGCTCGCCTCCGCCTGTGCGTGAGCGCGATCGACGATCTCGACCGGCTTCGACTCGCAACTGCTCGCGCAAAAGCCAGCGCAGCACGCGCACGCGGTCAGCAGCCCGGCGAATGAACGACCCACTCACTTCAGATAGCACGATCGACGAATCGTGACACGCAGCATGAAGACAACCGACGCGAAAGCACCGCCCTGCGCAAGGAATCCAAATGACGTCGAATCACTGTTCAATAATTAATTTGTCTCGGCATGCGCGTTGAGTTCGGACAGAGTGCGCGGCATGAGCTGGTGGGCGCTCGTGGGCAGGGCGTGTGCGTCATTGGGTTTTGAGCGCGGCAGCGTTGAGCAGTTGCGCTCTGGTCAGTCGAGTGGCTGTCGCTGGCGCAGGGCATTTGGTGCCCGATTGCGCGCCCGG
>DASYCL010000018.1:0-3555 GCA_036500245.1 Polyangiaceae bacterium
GCGCCGCCACCCGGCAAGGTGCTCGATGTGGGCTGCGGTAGCGGCGACCCGCTGGCGCGCTACTTCATCGAAAAAGGCTACGCGGTGACGGGCATCGACGCGGTCGATGAACTGCTCGAGCTGTGCCGTGAACGCTTCCCGCAGATGAGCTGGATTCGAACCGACATGCGAAGCATGGCTGTGCCGGGTCTCTTCAATATCGTCATCGCGTGGGACAGCTTCTTCCACCTGAGCCCCGACGATCAGTGACAAATGCTGCCGAGGTTTCGCGAACGGACGGCGCCAGGCGGCGTGCTCGTCTTCACGAGCGGCACGACGGAAGGCGGAAAAGTAGGCGGCGATCGGTTTGGCGATCGGCTGTATCACGGCAGCCTCGACACCGAGGAATACGCGCGGCTGCTGAAAGAGCTCGATTATGCCGTCGTGCTGCACCGGATCCAAGATCCCAGTTGGGATCGCACGGTTTGGCTCGCTCGACTTCAAGACCAACCGATCCCCAACGAAGATTGACGCCCTCGCTTGCCCGCGGCGTCACCACGCCCACGCCCCCCAAAACTCGGCGATCTCCGCAACCTCGGCGTCTTGGCCGTGAAATCTCTGATTCGTCGCGCGCCGCGCTGCGCCTGTTTTCCCGTCGCGCCTTCTCTACTAGCGTAGCGCGCGATGATTCAGGGTTTCGGCAAGCCGCAGGTCCTCATCGGTAGTGCTCCGCATTGCGACATCCGGCTCGGTGCGCCGGGCGTCGCGCCGGAGCACGCGCACCTCGAGCATCGCGGCGGCGGCACGATCGTGTTCGTCGATCATGGTGTCGCGCCATCGTTTGCCAATGGTCAGCCGCTCGCGCCAGGCGCGACCGCGCCGTTCGACTTTCACACCGAGTTCGCGGTCGGCCAAGCCAACGTGCCGAAGGCGCATCCGGCAATCACGTTGATGTTGCTCGAGCGCGGCACGTTGCCGTTCACGCCCGGCCAACTCGTGTTCGGGCGCGACGCTGCGCGATCGAATATTGCAATTCACCATCCGAATGTGTCGAGTCACCACGCGACGTTCGCGCTCAATCCGCCGGCCGTCACCGATCACAACTCGACCAGCGGCACGTGGCTGAATCAGCAGCGCCTGCCGACGAACACGCCGACGCCGCTCGATCCGCGCGGTTTCGTCGCGCTCGGCCCGGTCGCGGTGCCGGTGGACTTGGTGCTGCACTTGGCGGGCATTTTCGCGCAAGGCCAAGCCGCGCCCGCGCCGGGTCCGATGGCGCCCGCTCCTGCGCAAGCCGCGCAGCAACCGGCTACTTCCGCGCACGCGCAGCAACCGAGCGATCCGGCGCTCGGCGATCGCTCGAGTAACCCGACGCCGCGCCCGAAGCACAAGACCGTCGTCGGCCAGATTCAATTGGCGTCCGCGCAAGGCGGACAGAAGACCATCGGCCGCACCCCGGAAAACGAGATTCAAATCCCGCATCCGCAGGTCTCGAGCCGGCACGCGATTTTGCACGTCACGGGCGGCCAATTGTTCATCGAGGATTTGGGCAGCGCGAACGGCACGTACGTGCGCGGCCAGCGCATTCCGCCGAAGCAGCGCGTGCCGGTGCAAAACGGCGAAAAAGTCCTGATCGGCCCGATGCCGCTGCTGTTGCAAGTCGCGGGCGGCGAAGTCGCCGTCGTGGTCGAAGACGCGGCGCACTGGGAAGGTCGCCCGCTCTACGAAATCGAAGCCTGGGATCTGCTCATGCAAGTGCCGGATCGCGACAATCCGGGCGAGGTCAAGACACTGCTCGATCACGTCAGCTTCAAGGCGCTGCCGGGCGACTTGATCGCGCTGATGGGTCCGAGCGGCGCCGGCAAGACCACGCTGCTCCTCACCCTCAACGGTTATTTGCCACCTACCGCCGGCCAAGTGCGGATCAACGGCGAAGACCTCTACGCAATTTACGACGCGCTCCGCGGCTCGATCGGTTACGTGCCGCAGGATGACATCGTGCATCCCGAGCTCACGGTTTGGGAAGCCGTGCGCTACAGCGCCAAATTCCGGCTACCGCCCGACTATTCGGAAGAAGAAATCGATCGCCGCGTGCAGACCACGCTGGCACAGCTCGGGCTCGAAAACGTCGCGCACCTCGAGATTGGCAAACCCGAGAAAAAGATCCTCTCGGGTGGTCAGAGAAAGCGCGTCAACATCGCGATGGAGCTCGTCACCGATCCGGTGATCATGTTCCTCGACGAGCCCACCAGCGGTCTTGCCGCGGACGACACTGCGGCGCTCGTGCAATTGCTCGCCGAGCTCGCCAAGCAAACCGGCAAGACCATCATCACGACGATTCATCAGCCGGCCAAAGACGAGTTCGAAAAATTCAACCTCGTGCTCACGCTCGGTCCGGGCGGATTGCTCACGTTTTACGGCTCGCCGCGCGATGGTTATCGTTTCTTCGGTTCCTGGCTCGAGCGTCAAGGCAAGCCGAACACGGTCGACAATCCGCGCGACATGTTCGACATGCTGAACCTGCGCGAGCGCCCGATCTTCGACGCCATGCGCGCCCAGAACCCGAACGCGCCGCGCTACGGCGCGCGCGCGCAAGCCGCTCGCGAATGGAACGCGGAGTATCTGAATCCGCAAAATCCGGTCTTTCAAAAGATGTTCTCCGGCCGGCGCTCGGTCGGCACTCCGACCGAACAGCGCGGCGTGCCCGGCGGACGCGGCGATACGACGGGTCAGTTCGGGTTGCTCTTCGGCCGTTATTTCAAAGTCAAAAAACGCGATATCGGCGGCACGGCGATCATGCTCCTGCAAGCGCCGATCATCGGCATGCTCTTGGCGATGGTGTTCGGCGGTCAGAAAGACGCGATTCCGTTTTGGTGTTTGGGTGCCTTGCAAGAGCTGGCGCGCAAATCCGGCGGCGTGGGCGACGGATTGACCCAAACCCTGAACAGCATGCAAGCGACGCCGGACCACTCGGCTTCGATCTTCTTCGTGGTCGTCTCGGCGGTTTGGTTCGGCACCAGCAACGCGGCGCGCGAAATCGTGAGCGAACGCGCGATCTACATGCGCGAGCGCATGGTGAACCTCGGGCTGTTCAACTACGTGTTCTCGAAGTTTCTGCTTTTGAGCCTATTTTGCGTAATCCAGTGCACGATCTTGCTCGCGATCGTGTTCTTCGCGCTGGGCTACAGCGGCGGCGCGCTCGCCTTCGCCAACTCGCTCGCGACGTTGATCGTCACCGCGATGAACTCGGTCTCGGTCGGCTTGCTCTTGAGCACGCTCGTGAGCAGTAGCGAAGCGGCAATGGCGCTCACGCCGATCGCGCTGATCCCGCAAGTCGTGCTGGGCGGCTTGATGGTGCCGATGACCACCAATGCGCTCTTGCAATGGCCGATGTACGTGATGCCGGCGCGTTGGGGCTTTCAAGGCGTGATCGCGCAAGAGCGACTCGCGATCATGAGCAACCCGGCCTGGGTGATCGACATCAAGAAGCCAGACCTGACGAGCGCCGCGGATTTCATCACGGCCGGCCATTTTCGCTGCGCCGAGGCGCAAATCGCGAGCGCCGATTTCATGGGC
>DASYCL010000019.1:0-3689 GCA_036500245.1 Polyangiaceae bacterium
CTTTCGTTCCGTCGCACGGTCGACATGGTGAACCGCGAGCGCGTGCATCAGGGCCTCGAGATCACGCCGCTCAATTGGAGCGGCCAGGTCGCGCTCCGATTTTCGATCGTCGATCAGCCGATCCACAAGAGTCAGAAGAAGACGTACTGGAAGACCGAATCGCGCGGCGGCACCGCTGACTCGCGCTACATCGTGAGCCGCACGATCCAAACCAAGATGCCGCTCTTCACCGCGCAGGCGGTGTTCGCCGAGGCCGGCACGAAGCTCGAGCCGAGCGCGAGCGAACGCGCGTGGGATCTTTCGTACACGGTTCTGCTCGAAGAAGGGAAGACCGCGGGCATTCATCGCACTTGGATCGCCGACTCGAGCCGCAACCCGAATGAGTCGAACGCTGAGACCGAACGGCGCGGGCTCAAGTTGCTCGCTGACGTGAAGGGTGGCTTCGCCGCCGCCGCGAAGAAGACGAGCGACTACTGGGATGCGATTTGGAAGAGCGTGGACATCGCGATCGACGGCGACCCGGTTAACCAACAGGGCATTCGCTTCAGCATGTTTCAGCTGCTCCAGTGCTATAGCGGCGCGGTTCCCGGCAGCAACATCGGCGCCAAAGGGCTCACTGGCGAGGCCTACAACGGCAATGCGTTTTGGGACACCGAGACGTACTGCTTGCCGTTTTACTTGTTCACGAATCCGCAAGCCGCGCGCGGCCTGATCGAATACCGTTACGCGACGCTTTCGCACGCGATCGAGCGCGCGAAGATGCTCGACTGCGTGGGCGCGTGTTTTCCGATTGCGACCATCGACGGCACCGAGAGCTGCACGCTGTGGCAACACGCGAGCTTGCAATTTCAGCCGACCACGGGCGTCGTGTTTGCGATTCAGCACTACACGCGCGTGACCGGTGACACGAGTTTGCTCGAAGACAAAGGGCTCGAGTTGCTCTTGCAGTGCTCGCGCTTCCTTGCTTCGCGCGTGCAGTACTCGGAAAACCTGAAGGCGTACGGCTACTACGGCGTGATGGGTCCCGACGAATTCCAGATGATGGTGAACCACAACGCGTACACCAACTACATGGGCAAGCGCTCGCTCGAGTACACGCTCGAGGCGCTCTCGGTGCTCGAGAAATCGAAGCCCGACAGCACGCGCGCGCTTTTATCTCGGCTCGACGTGAGCGGCGAAGAACGCAAGAAATGGCGAGAAATCGCGGACAAGATGTTCGTCCCGTATGCGAAAGACACGAAGCTCTTCGAGCAACACGTCGGCTACTTCGACTTGCCGCACGTCGACATCGACGCGATCCCGGAGACCGATTTTCCGCTTTATCACTCCTGGTCGTACGACCGTATTTATCGGAACGACATGATCAAGCAGCCGGACGTGCTGATGTTCATGTTGCTCTACAACGGTTCGTTCAGCAAAGAAGAGAAGCTCGCGAACTACGCGTTCTACGAACCGCGCACGATTCACGAGTCGTCACTGTCGCCGTCGGTGCATTCGATCCTCGCGATCGAGCTCGAGCGCTACCAGGAGGCGTACGAGTTTTTCAAGTTCGCGACGCGCATCGATCTCGACAACTACAATCGCAACACGAACGAGGGCCTGCACACGACCGCGCTCGCCGCAGCTTGGATGAACATCGTCTACGGCTACGGCGGGCTGCGTTCGGACGGCGAAGAGTTACTACTGAATCCGGTGCTGCCGAAAGAGTGGAAGTCACTCGAGTTCGGCTTGCGCGCGCGGGACTCCGTGCTGCGCGTACAGCTCACCCCGGAGACGACGCAAATCCGGACGATTTCCGGCCCTGCAGTGAAACTCAATATCTGGGGCAAGGACTACGAAATCGGCGCAGAGGGCGCCAAGCTGCCGACCAAAACCGCGAACTGAAGATCTTCTCACATGACCAACGCGAAGTGGACCATCACCGATACGCAGAAGCCGACGCGAGAATCGGCCGATCAGCTCGGCAACAAATTCCTGCTCGGTAACGGCTTCGTCGGCGTGCGCGGCACGCTCGACGAATATGGCCAAGCCGAAAAGGTTGCCTGCATCCCGACCGGGATTTACGATCAATTTCCGGGCAAGTGGCGCGAGCCGATCAACCTACCGAACCCACTATTTTTCCAAGTCTCGGTCGGCGGTAAAGCACTTCACGCGATCGACACTGCAACCGAGAGCCACGATCAAACGCTCGATTTCCGGCGCGGCGTTTCTTCACGGAAGACAGTGTTCTTGCCGGACGCGCGCGATCCGAACACGTGCCTCACGGTGCAGAGCGAACGCTTCGTCTCGATGAAGCACGCCAATCTGCTCTCGAGCAGAGTTACGATTACTTCGACCAAAGATCTCGAGATCGAGGTCATCGCCGGCGTGGACGGCGATATTTGGGATATCAACGGCCCGCATTTGGACGCTTATCGCGTCGAATTTGCGGAAGATGCCGACGCGCTGTTCTCGGAGACCTTGGAGAAGAAAATCCCGGTCGTGTCTGCGTCGTTGATCATGAACGGCGTGGGCGGCGTTTTGGTTGCTGAGCAAAAAGTCGACACGCAGGCTTACAAGAAGGGCAGCTACACCCTCAAGGCCGGCGAACCGCGGACGTTTCACATTTTCGGCTACGTCGGCTACGGCGCGGCTCAGCCGAAGTCACTGACAGAGGTGCGACAGCGACTCGCGCCGCTCGTACAACAAGGCTACGCGGGCCTGCTCGCCGAGCACGAAAAAATCTGGAGCGAGCTTTGGCACGCCAGCGACGTGACCATCGAAGGCGACGACGACGCCCAGTACGCGCTCCGCTACAGCCTCTATCACTTGCACGTGATCGCGCCGTATCACACCAAAGCGACGTCGATCCCGGCGCGCGGCCTTTCCGGCCAGGTTTATAAAGGGGCGATCTTCTGGGACACGGAAATGTTCATGTTTCCGTTTTTCCTGCACACGAACCCGGCGCTCGCAAAAACGCTGCTCGAATATCGCGTCCTCAGTTTGCCGGGCGCACGCGACAAAGCCAGAGAGTACGGCTACGAAGGCGCATTTTACGCCTGGGAAAGCCAAGAAAATGGCTTCGACGCCTGCACGCACTTCAACGTCACGAATGTGTTCACCGGTCGTCCCACGCGCACGTTCTTTCGCGACAAACAGATTCACATCAGTGGCGATATCCCGCTCGCGTTCCGCGAATATTGTCGGGCCACTGGGGACACTTCGCTCCTGCTCGAAGGCGGCGCCGAGGTCATCTACGAGTGTGCCCGCTTCCTGCTCTCGTGGAGCTACTACCAGCCCGCGAAAGGGCGCTACGAGTTACTCGACGTAACGGGCCCGGACGAATACCACGAGCGCGTCAACAACGACTATTACACCAACGTCATTTCGGCTTACACGCTCGAAACGGCGCTTTGGGTTTACGAGATCCTCAGTAAGGCACAACCCGCGGCGCACCAGAAAATCCTCGAACGCACGAAATTCAACGAAATCTTGCCGGGCATTCGCGACATCGCCGAAAAGCTCTACGTCGCGAAACCAGATGCGAAGACCGGGGTGATCCCGCAATTCGACCGTTACTTTGCGCTCGAAGATGTCTCGCTCGCGGAGCTCAGCGCGCGCAAAAAGCACCCGAATGAATACCTCGGCGGCGGCGAAGGCTTGGCCGTGTGGACTCAGATCCTCAAACAGGCGGACGTGGTGCTCACGCT
>DASYCL010000020.1:0-10812 GCA_036500245.1 Polyangiaceae bacterium
AGTGCACCGGAAACGCGAACAGGAGCAATTGGTACGCGATGCCGTCAGTGACGGTCGCGGCCCCCGACGAGAACGCGGCCTTGGTTATGACCGAGAGCTCGTGCACATTCGAGGCTTCATGCGCTCGTTGAGACAGCATGAGGGGCCTCGACTTCGCTCAGTGATTCGTCGAGCACGCCGAGCGCTTCATCGGCTTCGGCTTCGCTGAGGATCAGCGGCGGATTGATGCGCACACGCTGAGCGTACGCCATCGTCACGACGCCACGGCGCAGCGTGGCGTGGAAGAGCTTCCTGCACTCCGCGCTGGACCACGGCTCCTGAGTGCCGGGCCTCACCAAGTCGAAGCCCAAGAAGAGACCCTCGCCGCGCACGTTGGCCACCGTGGGGTGGCGCTCTGCGATCGCGAAAAGCCCGGATTTCAGCCGTGATCCGACGCTGCGCGCGCGCTCGATCAAACGCTCGTCGCGGATGATGCCGAGGCTCGACGCGACTGCCGCGGCGGCGAGCGGGTTGCCGCCATAGCTCGACGACGAAAAGCTCGGTTTGGACCACGGTTCGGCGCGCGCGATCTCGGCGCGTGTGGCAACCGCCGTCACCGGGTAACCGGCGCCCATGCCCTTGCCCAAGGTCATGATGTCCGGCTTCACGCCGGAGTGTTCGATGCCAAAGCGACGGCCCGTGCGGGCGAAGCCGGTGATCATCTCGTCCGCGATCAAGAGCGCGCCGTTTTCGCGCGCGACTTCTTGGATCGCGGGTAAGAAATCCGGCGGCGGCACGACGTTGCCGGCCGTGCCTTGCATCGGTTCGACCAAGATGGCGGCAAGCTTACCGGTCGATTCTTTCTTGAGTTTTTCTTTGGCGAATTCGACGCACAGCAAACCGCAGGACGGGTGCTTCAGTTTGAACGGGCAGCGCGCGCAGTCCGCATACGGCGTGAGCAGCGCGCCAGGCGCGAGCGGGCCCAAACCATGCTTGAAGTCGCTACCCATTTGCGCGAGCGCGCCGCTGGTTTTTCCGTGAAAACCGCCCCAAAACGAGAGGATCTCGAATTTGCCGGTGTGCGCGCGCGCGAGCCGCAGCGCGCTCTCCACCGCTTCCGAGCCGCCGGAGAAGAACTGCACTTGGTCGAGCTCACGCGGCAGTAGCTCGGCCAAGAGCCCGAGCGCTTTGAGCCGGATTTCAGTCGTGAACGAGCCGACGTGGATCTTCGCGAGTTGCGCGCCGAACTCCGCGATGTAACGCGGGTGCGCGTAACCGAGCGCTGCGACCGAGATGCCCGCGACCAAGTCCAAGAAGCGATTGCCATCGACGTCGATCAGCTCGCTGCCGATACCGGAGTCGACCGCGATGCCCGCGTATTCCCAAATCGCTTGCGTGCCCGGCGCGAGGTGTTCGAGCTCCGCGCTGCGCAGCGCGCGCGATTTCGGACCGGGCAGATCCGTGAGCACGCGCAGGCGGCGTTTGCCGTCGACCGCGGGCGAAGCAAGCTGAGTCGGAGTGACGTTCACGCGCGTCTTCCTTTCGGGCCACGGCCCTGTTCGACGAGCGCCGCGCGTGCAGCGCGCGTCAGAGCGACCGCGGCGATATTGGAAACCACCGCCACCACGCCAACCGAGAGCAACGTGAGCGGCGCTTCGAGCGGCACACTCGCCAGCGAAAGCAACGGCCCGAGTAACAAACCGGCCGTCAAATAAGCGATTCGCTCATGCCGGCGCATCAAACCGCCGGGCAAAGCCAAGCCCATCGCTTCGCTCTTTGCGCGCACGTAGCTCACCAGCATCGAACCGAGCAAAGCAAAGAGCACGAGCAAGAGCGCGGGAATCGAGCCGCGATAAAAAATCGCGAGGCCCGCGAGCGGCGCGGCATCCGCGTAACGATCGACGACGGCATCGAGCACTTCGCCGGCGTCGGAGGCGATGCCGCGTTCGCGCGCGACGATGCCGTCCAGCGCGTCGAACGCCGCGCCGAACAAGAGCGCGGCGCCGGCCGCGGGTAACGATCCGACGGCCGCGAGCGGCAAGGACAAACCAGAAATCACGAGCGAGATCAGCGTCAACGCGTCGGGTGAAATGCCGCTCCGCGCGACCGCGCGACCGACACCGCGCAAAGCCCAGTGAAACGCCTCGATCGGAAAACGACCGAGTAAGATCGTGCTCGATTCACGCTGCACGCGCGGATCGAGCGCACGCCCGACGGCAACGACGCGCACGCCGTACGCGGCGAGCACGAGCGCGGGCAACGCGAGAAAGAGCCCGATCAGCGCTTTCTCTTCCAGGCCTAACACGATCATGGTGAGCTAAAGAGCGCTTACGGCCGCGACGGCGCGACGTGGTGACCATTCGAGCGCGCGCCGTTTTCGCGTACCGGCGGGCGCGCGGAGGCGATCGAAACCTCGCGCGAGCTCAAGCTGGCCGAAAGATACGCCGCCGAGATCACTTTGATGCACTCGATCGCATCGCGCGCGTCCCGACCGACGTAGTCGTTCGTCGCAATCGCGTGCTTGAATTGGTCGAGCAAGCTGCCGAACCATTCCTTGTGGCTCGCATCCATCCAGTGTGAGGGAACCGATTGGATGCCGGCGTGACGAGCGAGGTCCGGCCGCGCCTTGGCGATTTCGTCTCGAATCAGGAGCTCGACTTGGTCGTCATCGACGGTGATCGCGCCGTATTCGCCGTGGATCGTGTACATCACTTTGCGCGCGCCCGCCGTCCAAGTGAGCTGCGCCGTGGCGATGCCGTTCGGGAACGTGAGGTTACAGCTGAAGTTGTCCTCGGTATCGAACTCGCTCAAGTTGCTGGCTTTGGCGCTGACCGAGACCGGATGCGAGCCGAGCCACTCGAACGCAAGGTAGAGCGTGTGACTGCCGTGATCCATCGCGATGCCACCACCGGAATAGCGCCGCTCGCGCCGCCAATCCGGACGCCACTCGTTCACGCCTTTGGCATGCGTGGTCCGGAACGTCTGCAGCGTGACCAAGTGAACTCGACCAATGCTGCCGCTCTCGATCAGCGAGCGCACCGTTTTGATCACGGGCGCGTGCTTGTAGTTGTGGCAAGGCATGAACACGCGCTTGGCGCGCTGCGCGTGCTCAGCCATGGACGCGGCTTCTTCCGCTGAAACCGCGATCGGCTTCTCGCACAACACGTGCAGGCCGCGATCCAAGGCCGCGTGCGCGATCGCCGCGTGTGCGTAGGGCGGCGTGGTGATGTCCACGAAGTCGATCCGGCCGGCTTCCGCCCGCAGCATTTCCTGATGATCCGCGTAGACCCTCGCGCTCGGAAAATCGCGCCGCGCTGCTTCGCGGCGAGCCTCATTGCCGTCCACGATTGCGACAATCTGGAAGTCGCGCGTCCCGGCGGAGCGCTCACCGTAAACGGGCGCGTGACCCTTCCCTGCAATGAAACCGTAACCGACCAGGGCGCAGCGTAGGGGCTCTGTCACGCGAAATCTCCTCAGAAAATCTCGATGTATTGGGGGATACGAACCAACTTGGCGCCCGGCTGACGCAAAACCGGTTCAAGCACTTAACAGCATGTAACTAGGGCGCAGACGAGGGCTGTCAAGGTTCCGAGTCGCGCACTCGAGCTAATTTGCGCGTCTTCGCGCATGCAAAAGTTACGGCGTTGTTACCTCACTCTGAAGGCGTGACTTATTTCCCCGGGGAACGATCGGGAGAATCGCCTCGTTTTAGTTTCGTCCAGTAATAGTCGGAGACATTCGAGTCCGTTCGCTCGCTCGCGCATCGAGATCATGAAGCATCCGGCAATCGGCCACGTGAACACCAAATCAGGGCCCTTGGGGGTTTCGAGTTGCCGAGGTCGGCTTCAGGTTCCAGCGTTGACGAGTAAGTAGAAAGCATTGATGAGCGTGCATAACATCGAACAAGAGACCGAAGTCCAAGCCCCCGCCCCAGCGATCGGCAATAGCGCGACGTTGATGCGCAGTCTGTTTTCGCTGCTCGGCGAAAAGTGGACGCTGATCGTGCTGACCGCGCTACGCAGCGAGCGGCGTCGCTTCAGTGAGTTGAAGCGAGAAATCCCTGGGGTATCTCAGCGCATGTTGGCGCAAACGTTGCGCGAGCTCGAGCGCGCGCACTTCGTCGATCGCGTCGTTTTGTCGACCACGCCGCCGCGTGTCGAGTACGCGTTGACCGACCTCGGGCGCGGCCTCTTCCCGCACCTTCGCGCGATGCGTGAGTGGGCCCTGCTCCACGAAGACAAACTCTTCGGCACGCCACCCGCGTCGGGCTGAGCCCGCGAAGAGCGCTCGAAGCTCCCGCAACGACTCGGTTACACTTTCTGAAATAGTGTGAAGGTGGAGCTGTGCGAGCTTCCGCCCGGCTCGCGCTGGTCTATGGTTACCGAGCTGCTCGCCGAAGCTGCGACGTACCGCCATATTCGAATCGCGATTCCCTATTTAATTCATATATTTAGGTAGGGCATAAATAAACTATGGCAACTGCCCGTTGCTAAGATGACCAGACGCCCTATATCTGGCATCGCTCGAACCCTTTTGACCAAGGCACCCATGGCAACCGCCACCGCAGATCCCGTTCAGTCCGCCCCCATCCCCACCGCAGAAGAAGCCGCTACCCCACGCAGCAAGCGCAATCTCATTCTCAGCATCGTCGCGGCTGTCGTGATCGGCGGCAGTGGTTTTTGGTATGTGACCCACCACGGCCTGGAAGACACGGACAACGCGCAGATCGACGGGGACGTCACCAGCGTGCCGGCGCGCGTCGGCGGTGTCGTGACGAAGATCACGTTTAACGAGAACCAGCGCGTGAAGGCGGGCGATCTCTTGGCCGAAATCGATCCAGCACCCGCGCAGGCGCGCTTGGCAGAAGCGGAAGCCAACGTGCTCTCGGCGCAAGCCCAGGCGGACGCCGCGGACGCGAACACGCACGTCGCGCAGGTGAACGCAGTGGGCGACAAATCGGTCGCGGACGCCTCGCTCGTGACGGCTGCAGTGGGCGCCATGTCGAGCTCGGATCAAATCAAAGAAGCCGCGGCACAGCTCAGCTCCGCCGAGACCACGCTCGCGCAAGCGCAACTCGATCACGATCGCGCGCAGCGCTTGTTCGACACCGGAGCGATCTCGAAAGCCGAACTCGATCACGCGGACACGCAGCTGAAAGTGGCGCAATCGAGCGTGGATCAAGCCAAGGCGCGGCTGACCGCGATCAAAGGCAACGCCGCGCAAGCGCAGAGCCGCGTGGTCGAAGCCAAGGCCAAAGCCACGATTTCCAACGACGTCGACACGCAGATCAAGCTCGCGCAAGCGCGCGCGGCTGCAGCACACGCGCAGGTCGAAACCGCGAAAGCAGCGCGCGATTTGGCGGCGCTCGACGTCTCGTACACGAAAATCTTCGCGCCGAGCGACGGCGTCGTGTCGAAGAAGAGCATCAATATCGGGCAAATGCTCTCACCCGGCCAGAGCGTCGTGCAGCTCGTGACCGACAAAGTTTGGGTCACCGGCAACTTCAAGGAAACGCAGCTAGCCAAAATGCGCGTCGGCCAACCGGCGAAGATCGAGGTGGACGCTTACAGCGGCAGCGAGCTCGATGGCGAAGTCGAGAGCTTCTCCGGCGCGACCGGCGCGAAATTCACGCTGCTCCCGCCCGACAACGCGACCGGCAATTTCACCAAGGTGGTGCAGCGCGTGCCGGTGCGCGTGCGTTTGAAAGACGTGCCGGCAGGCTTGGTGCTGCGCCCGGGGATGAGCGTCGACCTCGTGGTCGATACGCGCAAATAGGCTGAAATCAGCCTTTGCTATGGCCCAATCCATCTCGCTACCGATGCCCAAGCCGCGCGCCGCGGCCGGCGGCAAATGGGCGATCGCGGTCGCGGTCGCGCTCGGCGCCTTGCTCGAAGTCGTCGACACCAGCATCGTCAACGTCGCGCTGACCGACATGCAAAATACGCTCGGCGCGACGCTCAGCGAAGTGAGCTGGGTCGTGTCGGGCTACGCGGTCGCGAACGTGATCGTGTTGCCGATGACCGCGTGGCTCGGCGATCGCTTCGGCAAGAAGCGCTACTTCATCTTCTCGCTGATCGGCTTCACGATCGCGTCGATGATGTGCGGCATGGCCAGCACGCTTCCGATCTTGATCATCGCGCGCGTGCTGCAAGGCTTGATGGGCGGCGGCCTCTTGGCCAAAGCGCAGGCCATCTTGTTCGAGACCTTTCCGAAGGAAGAGCAAGGCGTCGCGCAGGCATTCTTCGGCGCGATCGTGATCGCGGGGCCCGCGATCGGTCCGACGCTCGGTGGCTATCTGGTGACCAACGTCAATTGGCGCTGGATCTTCTTCGTCAACGTGCCGCTCGGTATTTTGGCGGTGATCATGTGCTCCGCGGCGCTCCCCGCCGATGTCGAGAAGAAGAATACTTCGCGCATCGACTGGCTCGCAATTGGCCTCCTTGCGCTCGGCCTCGGCTGCCTGCAATCGTTACTCGAGGAAGGCAACTCCGAGGATTGGTTCCAGTCGCACCTGGTCACGAGTTTGCTCGTTACTTCGCTGGTCGCTCTCGGCGCGTTCGTGTGGCGCTCGCTGAGTAGCTCGAACCCGGTCGTCGACTTGCGGGTGCTACGTTATCGCTCGCTGTGGGCGGGCAGCATCTTGTCCGTGATCGTCGGCATGGCGCTCTACGGCGCGCTGTTCGCAGTGCCGATCTTCGCGCAGACCCTGATGGGTTACACCTCGCAGGAAACCGGCATGCTGCTCTTGCCGAGCGCGCTCGCTTCCGCCGTGACCATGATCATGGCCGGCCAAATCATCCGCAAAGTCGACTCGCGGCTCGGTCTCGTCGTCGGTGCGCTGGTGTTGGTCTTCGCCGTGCATCAGCTCAGCACGCTGACCTCGGAGACCGGCGCGGACGATTTTTTCTGGCCGCTGATCATTCGCTCGGTCGGCACGGTGTGCATGTTTTTGCCTTTGAACATGGCAACGCTCGGCCCAATTCCGAAGAAGGACATCGCCAAAGCGTCCGGCTTCTTCAACCTCACGCGCCAGCTCGGCGGCAGCATCGGCGTTGCGCTGCTCACGCTCTTGCTCACCACTCGCCAAGCGTTTCATCGCTCGGTCTTGGTCGAAAAAATGGCGAGCAGTGACCCGGCGGTGGTCGATCGCATTCACATGTTCACCAGCGGCTTCATGGCCAAAGGCGCGGCGGTGTTCGACGCGCAACGCCAGGCACTCGCCGCGATGAACGGGATTGTGAACCGCGAGGCAGCCATAATGAGCTTCAACGATACGTTCTGGGCGACCGGTGTGTTGATTTTGGTCTTCTTGCCCTTGGTGTTCCTGCTCGGAAATCCGGAAAAAGGCGTGAAGGTCGAAGCCGGGCATTGAACGACCGCGGGCGCCCAAGCCCGCGGCAAATCACCGCAGCTGGGCCGAGCGCCTCGCTCTGCTACGGTTCCGGCGTGCAACCGCCGAGCGCCACGCAGCGCACGCCCGCGTCCGTCGCGACCGCGCCGAAGATCGGGCTCGCTTGGCTCGTGCGCCTGCGTTGGCTGGCGATTTGCGGGCAATTTGCCATCACTCTGCTGGCCGTGCTCGGGCTCGGGATCTCGCTCCCGCTCGCGCTACTGCTCCCGCTGATCGGCGTGACCGCGCTCAGCAACACGCTGCTCACGCTGTGGCTCCGCTCCGGAGAGCCATCGTCGCGCGCGCTCTTTGCGGTGCTCTTGCTCGATGTGCTCACCCTGACCGGACTCTTGCTCTGTGCCGGCGGCGCGGCCAATCCATTCAGCGTTTTTTATTTGGTGCACGTGGCTCTCTCGGCACTCCTTTTGGTGCCGCGGCGCGCGTGGTTCGTCGCGGCGCTGACCTCGCTCGCATTCGCGTCGCTGTTCGTGCTGCCGTCACACACGATCGATCCACACGCGATGCACATGCATCACGGCGCGTCGTCGTTGCACTTGCAAGGCATGTGGCTCGCATACTCGCTCGCCGCAGGCTTCGTGGTGCATTTCGTGTCGCGCGTGGCGAGCGCGCTGCATGCGCGCGAGTACGAACTATTCGAGCTGCAACGCTCGGCGGCGCGCAGCGAGAAATTGGCCTCTTTGAGCACGCTCGCCGCGGGCGCCGCGCACGAGCTCGGCACGCCGCTCGCCACGATCGCGCTCGTGGCCAAAGAGCTCGAGCGCGGCCTCGCGCAAAATCGGGACGCGAGCGAGCTCGGGCAAGACGCGCGCCTGATTCGCCAAGAGGTCGAGCGCTGTCGCGACATTTTACAGCGTATGGCCGCGAGCGCAGGCGAAGGCGCAGGCGAAATGCCGGCGCAGATCAGCATCTCCGGCGTCGAAGAAAGCTTGAGCGAAACGCTCGGCGCGCGTGGTGGCCAAATCGCATTCGAGCACAGCGGCGAGCACAGCGAGCTCATCGTACCGAAACGGCTCTTGGTGCAAGTGCTGGCGAACCTCGTGCGCAACGCGTTCGACGCTCAAGCCGAAATAGGCACCTGCGACGCGATTCGCGTGGCGAGCCGCGTCGATGCCGAGCGCGCCGCGTTCGAGATCAGCGATCGCGGCGGCGGCATTTCCGAGGCCGCCCGCGCGCGCGTCGGTGAACCCTTCTTCACGACCAAAGCGCCGGGCCGCGGGCTCGGGCTCGGCGTGTTTTTGGCCCGGGCATTTGCCGAGAAAATGGGCGGAGAATTGACACTCACGGCACGCCCCGGTGGTGGCACCCTGGCTCGCCTCAGCTTGCCGCGCGATCTGCTCGAAGCTCGGAGCAGCGGATGAGCGACGAAGCGCGTGACGCGCACTCCGTGCTGGTGGTCGATGACGACGAAGTCTTCCGCACTCGGCTCGGGCGCGCCTTCGCCGAGCGCCGCTTCGACGTGCGCACGGCGGACAGCGCCGAGAGCGCGCTCGCACTCGCGCGCGAAGAAAGCCCGGAGTTCGCCGTCGTCGATTTGCGCATGCCCGGCGCGTCGGGAATCGACGTCGTGCGCGAATTGCACGCGATCGATCCGGGAACCGCCGTGGTCGTCCTCACCGGCTACGGCAGCATCGCGACCGCCGTCGAAGCGATCCGCGCCGGCGCCGTACACTATTTGAGCAAGCCCGCCGATATCGAAGACATTTTGGCCGCGCTCCGCGGCACAGCCGCCCCGAGCGCGAACGGCGAAGTCGACGTGCCGAGCCTGGCGCGTGTCGAGTGGGAACACATCCAGCGCGTGCTCCGCGATTCTGATGGCAACATCTCGCGCGCCGCGCGCCTTTTGGGCCTGCATCGCCGCTCCCTCCAGCGCAAGCTCTCGAAAGACCCAGTGCGCCGCTGAGCCTAAAGCAGCTGTGATAGCGTCGCGGGCACATGCGCGCATCGCCGCTCGAGGGCCTTCTAGTCCGACTCGGAGCACTGCAAAATCGCCGCCCCTGGCTGGTGATGCTGCTGGTGCTCGTCACGCTCATTCCAACGGGTTATCTGGCAGCGCACCTCACGCTGCGCTCCGCGTTCTCCGAGCTCTTGCCCGACAACAAGCGCAGCGTGATCGAGATGCGCCATATCTCGGAGCGGCTCACCTCGAGCTCAACGCTCAGCGTGGTCGCGCATGCCAATAGCGTCGATGCGTTGAAACATTTCATCGATGCGCTTTCGCCCCAGCTCAGAAAGCTCGATCCGAACGTAATCACCAACGTCGAAGACGGCAATCGCGAGACGCGCGACTTCTTCCGCGCGCACAAGCACCTCTACGCCGATTTGGCCGAGATCCAGAAAATGCACGACGATGTCGTCGATCGCTACGACTACGAAGTGCAAAAAAAGAGCGGCATGGATCTCGGGCTCGAGGACGAGGACAACCCGAAAAAGAGCGCCGCCAAAGCCAGCTCCAAGACCGACTCCGACGACGACTCCGACGTGCCTCCGCCGCTCGACACGCAAGCGATGGAGGACAAATTCCAAAAGAAAATCGACGAAGCGGAGAAAAAGCAGCCCGGCACGGACGGCTATTACATCGGCAAGTCGAAGGGTCAGCTCTGGGGCGCGATTTTGGTGCGAACCACCCTCGGCAGCATGGATCCGAAAGCCTTCGCCTTGCGCGAAAAGATCCAAGGCGTGGTCGACAAGATCAACCCGAAGCAGTGGGATCCCGATTTCACGGTCGGCTACTCGGGCAACCTGATCACCGCCGCGGAGGGCCATCGCGCGATCACCCATGATCTGACGCAAGTCGGCGGGCTCGGCGTGGGCATGATCCTCGCGGTCGTGTTTTTGTTTTTTTTGCGCGTGCGCGCGCTGGCATGCATGGGCGCGACGATCCTCGTCGGATGCGTGTGGGCGTTCGCGGGCGCGTACGTCAATGTCGGCTATCTGAATCTCGCGACCGGGTTCTTGGTCAGCATCATCGCGGGCAACGGCATCAATTTCGGCATCATCTACATGGCGCGCTACATCGAAGCGCGTCGCGCTGGAGAATCGATTTCCGAGGCCGTGCTCACCGGGCATCGCGAAACGCACATCGCGACGCTGGCCGCTGCCGCAGCTGCGATGGTCGCGTACGGGTCGCTCGCGGTCACGAATTTCCGGGGTTTCAAGCACTTCGGCGTGATCGGCGGGCTCGGCATGTTGCTCTGCTGGATCGCGACGTACCTGCTCTTGCCGGCGCTGCTCGTGCTCACCGAACGCGTGAGCCCGCTGTTTCACACGCGGGGCGGCTGGCGCACGCGCGCGCGCGGCTTCTACGGCTATCCGTTCGTGTGGCTCGCCAAGCGCGCGCCTCGCGCGATCGCGGGTTTCGGGTTGCTGAGTGGCGTAGTCACGATCGCGATCTCGGTGCTCTACTTCGTGCACGATCCGATGGA
>DASYCL010000021.1:0-1636 GCA_036500245.1 Polyangiaceae bacterium
ACCGATCCCGAGCTCGTGCGCGACCACGAGATTCTGCCTGCTGGCCCCGACCCTGACAGCGCGCCGCCGAGCATTCCTTCGGCCGCGAGTGTCACGGCCGAAGATGCCCCCAAGCAGCAAGGTTCGATCCCGGTTTTGCCGGGCCACGTGATCGCCAATCGCTACGAGGTGCTCAGCGTCTTGGGCGAAGGTGGCATGGGCATCGTTTATCGCTGCCGTGACCAATCGAACGGCCAATTCGTCGCGATCAAACGCGTGATACCGCCGTCCGGCAATCTCGCCGGCGAATACGTGATGTGGTTCTACAAAGAGGCGCGCGCGCTCGCCGCTTTGGCTCATCCGAACATCGTTCAGGCGCGCGACTTCGGTCAGCTGCGCGACGGCTCGCCGTTCCTCGCGATGGAGCTCGTCTCCGGCGTGTCGCTCCACGAACTCGTGCACACGCGCCTGACGTTCCCGCTGATCTGGACGATTATGGATCAGATCTTGTCGGCGTTGGCCCACGCCCACGCGCGCGGGATCATTCACGGCGATCTCAAGCCGTCGAACGTCCTGGTCGAAGCCATGGACGATCAGCCGCCGCAAATTCACGTGCTGGATTTCGGGCTCGCCTGGCTGCGGCAAGACGCGCTCGACGCGCGGCTCGACGGCAATAAGCCGATGGAATTCGCGCCGCACGCCGGTGCCGGCACGCCCGGCTACATGGCGCCGGAGCAAATCCAGCACGAGATGCACCATGTCTGCGGCGCGACCGATCTCTATTCGCTCGGCTGCATTCTGTATCGCTTGTTCGCGGGCCGCGCGCCATTCTCCGGTGAGTCGAAAGAGCTTTTGCGGGTGCACGCGTTCGAGCAAGCGCCAACGCTGAAACCGGTGATCGACGCGCCCGAAGGCACGGTGCCGTTCATCATGCGGCTGCTCGCGAAGCGACCCTGGGATCGCTGGGAGTTCGCCGCTGAGTGCCGCGCGGAGTGGGGCAAGTGGCGGCCGAAAGTAGAGCCGGCGGAGTATCGCTTTCCGCCGGATTTGCGTTCGTCGAACGCGCGCACCGCGGCGCCGACGCGACGCACTGGCGCGCTGCGCGGCCCGAATCCGGATCTGTCGCCCGCGCCGGAACGCGCGCCGGGCTTGCTCAGCATTCGACCGAGTCCGCTGGTCGGACGCGAGGACGTGCGCTCGAGCTTGCGCGAAGTGTGCGACGACGTGATCGACGGCGTCGGCGCGCCACATCGCTTGGTGATGCTGGTCGGACCCGCGGGTTGCGGCAAGAGCCGCATCGCCGAGTGGCTGTGCGAGGTCGTGCACGAAGAGGGCAGCATGGTGCCGCTCCGTGCGCGCTACCGCAAAATCCGCGGTTCGCTCGACGGCATGCTCGGCGCCGCGATCCACTATTTCAACTTCGAGCGCGTCGAACGCGACTTGATCGAGCGCTCGCTACTCGAGCGCTGGAAAGTGCGGCGCGACGACAAAAACGGCCGCGCCTGGGTCGCCGGCGCCGGCGAATGGCTCCGGCCGATGGGCGCCGAAGCGCCGCTCGGGCCGAGCGGCGTGCGCTTCACGCTCGACACGCTCGACACGCGGCGCATGGTCACGCGTTACACGCTGCGCAAGATCGGCAATGGGCGCCCGCTTTTGT
>DASYCL010000022.1:0-2323 GCA_036500245.1 Polyangiaceae bacterium
GCGCGCGAATCAGCGTTTGGCCGCTCGCGCTTCCGGCAACGCGACGAGCGCCTGTTCGGTCAGTTCTAACGTGGCCGCCCTTCTGTCGAAAACCGTGATCGGCCCGGCGAATCTGCTGCTTTGTTTCATTTCCGGGCAGGCGCGCCCGAGCCCTTCGCGCGCGCTCCGGCGCGAAAGAAACGAAGAGACATGTCAGGCTCAATTTCTGACTGTTCATCACATCTCGGTCCGTTCTTTTCGCGCCCGAGCGCGCGCGAAGCCTGCCAGCCGAATGCCCGGAAATAATACAAAGCCAACAGGTTCGCGCGGCTGATCACGGTTTTCGACGCGCTCGCGATCCCCGACGGGGGGAAAGAGAGGCGAGTCACGAGAACTGACCGAACAGGCGCCCGCTGCGTCGATGCGCGAGCGGCCAAACGCTGAATCGCGCGCAGGGCCCAAACATCCCAAGTTGTGAAGCGTCAGAATCAAATCACGTGCGCAGGAGACGTGACACGCAGCTTTGTGCTCGCGTCGCGCTCGGGTAGGTTCGTGCGCTTCGGATGAAGCTGATTTTCTTCGCGCAGGAGCGCGGCGAGCTCGAGCACGAGCGCGATGCATTCGGTGCGCGTCGGCAAGCGGGCGCGCAGCACGGCGGCGCGTTCGTCGGCTTTGCGACCGCGCGTCCAGATCACTTCGCGCGGCAATGCCGCGACGGCGAGTGAGCCTTCACGAGCACGAACGAGCACGAACGGCGCCGCGCTCGGCCCGCCAAAACCCGCGCTATACTCGATGCCCAGCTCGATCCCGACGAGGCCACGCAGGGCGCCTTGCACCTGCACCAAGAGCCGCAATTCGTCCGCGTCTTTCGCGCGTTCTGGAATGCGCGCCCAGGGCACGACTTTGATGCCTACATGTTGGCGCAACGCCTTGGCGATGGCGGCGAGTGTGACGCGCGGGCGCCGCGCCGCGTCCGCGGGCAACTGGGCGGCGCGCCCCGTGAAGAACAATGGCAAGAGACAGGGTGAACTCAGCATCAAGAGCAAGGCTTGATACGGAGCGCGTGCGAACAACGAAAGCGCCGCGCCGCAAAACGCTGCGCAGAACGCCCCAAAAACCAAAAAACCAAACCACGTGCCGGCATCGAGGAAGCTCCCCGGCAAGCGCTCGCTCACCCGCGCGAATGCTTCCGAGTCCGAGAGTGGCAACCACTGGCCCGGCCCACGCAAGACGACCTTCGCCGGCGCTGCGTATTGAACCGCGAGCGCCATCGCGAGCACGAGCAGGGTGGCGCCGAGCGTCGCCTGATCGAACCAAGCCGCAGCGATGAATGCCGCGGCGAGCGCCGTGCCCGAAAGCGCCGCACGCGGTCCGACGGGCAGACCGATGAGCGCGCGCGCTCTCGCGCCGCGCGCTTGACACAGCGTCGAAAAAACCCGCCATTTTGCAGCTACTGCGAAGGCATAGGCGAGCGCGATCAACGCCGCGCCGAGCCACCAAAGCAGGCGCTGCCGAGACTGCTGCGCGCCGCCGAAGCCATTCGCGCGAGTCGCAGCCGTGCTCAACGCGAGTCGTGGCGCGGGGGCGGCGTTTGCCAAAGCGTCGAACACCTTCGCGCTCGTGCGCACGCGCCAAACCACGGGCTCGCCCTTCGAAACGTGTGGGCGCACGACGTCGAGCTCGTCCTTGTCCGCCAGGCGATGCAAATTACCGATGAAGACGCCACCGAGCGCGTCGCTGTCATCGACGCGTCCCGCGCTGCTGTCAGCGCTCGGTAAGGTCGGCGGCACGGGTCCCGCCGGCAAGCGAAAGAGCACGCGCGCCGAATCGATGCCTTGGTTGAAACGTGGTCCGATCCAGCGCACCTCGGCGTCATTACCTTCGCGTCGAATCAAATCGCGTGCGATGAGGTTCGTACGATACGCGAAATGAAACAGGTACACGCCCGTGCGCAGTCCCCTGTCGCGATCGATCTCGAGCCGCAGCGTGCCGTCGTCGCGCTTGTCGAGCAAAAGCGGGGTCGGCGAAAGTTGCGCTTTGCTGCCGCTGACCGCGGACACGGTCGCGTCCGGCAAAGTCTCGGCGTCCAAATCGACCCCGGCGAGCTCGAGTCCGGGCAGTGGACCGCCGCGAACCGCAAGCGTGAGGTCCTCGGTCACGATTGCCTTGCCCGTCCGATCGACGTCGACCGTCGCGACGTGAGAGCGGACCTCGGTTTCGACCCAGGCGTGCGCGGACCCCGAAAATAGCGCCAAACTGGTGGCAGCACACAATGTAGTTATGTGTCGCCTGAAGTCGTACATCCTCCGACTCGAATAGCCGAGGGCCGGAGGCCGGGCAACTT
>DASYCL010000023.1:0-4261 GCA_036500245.1 Polyangiaceae bacterium
CCGAAGGCGGTTCGGGCGAAGGCCTCGACGCGATTCGCGCCACCGTGCGTCGCATGCTCGAAGGCAAGCGGCCGGAAGCGCCGCCGGGCGCCTCCCAACCGCTGCAACAGGTCTACCGGGACCTAGAAGAAGCTCACGAAACGTTCGAAGAAGCGCGGGCCAAGAGCGCGCGCAACGAAGCCGAGCTCGACGAAGCCGCGGCCTCGCTATCCGGCGCGGTGCGCACGCTGACCGAAGGCGTCGCGGCGCAACTCAACGCCAGCGACGAGACCGCGAAATACGTCAAAGAAGTCACCAACGCGCTGCGCGACATCGCGCAGCACGTCGAGGTGCTCGCGGCCAACGCCGAAGAATCGAGCTCTTCGGTGCTGCAGATGACGGCCACGAACGAACAAGTCGGCGGCAACATCGTCGAGCTCGCGGCCAGCGTGCGCGAGACCGTCGCATCGATCGAGGAGATGGCCTACTCGATCAAAGAAGTCGCCAAAAACGTCGACGCGCTCTCGCTCACCGCCGAGGAAACGTCCTCGAGCATGAACGAGATGGACGTATCCATCGACCAAGTTCAGTCGAATGCGAACGAAACCGCGCGCTTGTCCGAAGAAGTCGCGCAGGACGCCGAACGCGGCGCCGAAGCGATCTTGAAGACAATCGGCGAAATCTATCGCATCAAAGAGAGCAGCCAAGAAGCCGTCGCGGTGATCTCGAACCTCGGCTCGCGCATCGACGCGATCGGCCAAATCTTGAACGTGATCGACGACGTCGCCGAGCAAACCAATCTGCTCGCGCTGAACGCCGCGATCATCGCCGCGCAAGCCGGCGAGCACGGCAAAGGCTTCGCCGTCGTGGCCGACGAGATCAAAGATCTCGCCGAGCGCGCCGGCGCCAGCACCAAAGAAATCGCCGACCTGATCAAGACGATTCAGGCCGAAAGCAAGAACGCGATCCAAGCCGTGGAACGTGGCGCGCAAAACGTCGATCGCGGCGTCGAAGTCTCGAACGAAGCCGAACGCGCGCTGAAAAAAATCCTCGAGAGCTCACAGAAGAGCACCAACATGGTGCGCGCGATCGCGCGCGCGACCGTCGAGCAAGCCAAAGGCTCGAAGCAAGTCACCGACGCGATCGGCCGCATCGCCGCGACCGTGCAGCAAATCGCCGCCGCCACCGCGCAACAAGCCCGCGGCTCCGAACTGATCATGAAGAGCGGCGAAAAAATGCGCACCATCAGCCAGCAAGTCGAGCGCTCGAGCCAAGAGCAATCGCGCGGCAGCCGCCAAATCACGCAATCGATCGAGACCATCAACAACCTGGTCAACCAACTCAACACCGCGCATCGCTCCCAAGCCCGCGGCTCCGAACGCGCCCTCACCGCCGCGACCCAAATCGAAGAAGCAGCGCGCCGCCAAGATCACGCCCTGCGCGATCTGGTCGCCAGCACCGAGCGGATGAAGAAATCGGTCGCTTGATTTTTGGGTTGGCTGCCTCCCAGGTCCCGCGCGTGCACCAGTGCGGAACGACGCGCAGCGCGCGACTAGGTCGTACCGAAGTTAGAGCTGCAGCACGGTACGCAAGAGGCTTTCCACTTGGCGCATCGACTTCGCCGAAAGACGGCCGGACGGCATCGGCTCGAATTTTTCGAGCGAGGACGCGACGAGTAAATGCACCAGCACGACTTGCGCAACCTTGGCACCGGTCTCCTTGCCGGATACATGCACGGCAAGTGGATCACTTTCATACATCGCCGCATCGTCGTCCAATGGAGCAACGATCGCCGTTTCGATATCAGCCAGTAGATCCGATTGCAGGACGACGAAATGCTCTCGCTTGCCTTCCGCACCAAACCCGAGGCGCCGGCGTGCCACGAATACTTCTCCCCGCCTAGCCACGCAGGCGCTCGACGGCGGTAGCGATCTCGCGGTCTCGTGCCCTCCGGGCCGGCGTGCGTGACTCCTCGAGGCGCTTTCGGAATCGCGTGCGCTCGGCTCGATCGATGGCCTCGATCAATAACTCGCGCGCGTAACGAGCCTCCGGCTCGGCAGCGGCCTCCGCCAAACGCCGAAGCCGTTCACGATCCGCTGCCGGAAGATTCAGGTTCACGCGTTCCAGCGAACTCGACATGAGTTGCATTTTGAGACACGGAATTGGGGATGTCAAACGAGCACCCCAAGCCATGACCCAGAAAGCGCGCGAAGGTGCCGGGCCCGTTTGCCAGTCGTTCGCGAGGTTCGAGCGACGGCACCGGCCGGTTTTCCGCTCAGTGCGAGTTGACGCGGCACTCTGCCGACCCAGGCGTCGACGCAACGACCGAGTAGTCGCCCACTTCGAGCTCGAACGGCAGCGCGACGCGGCCGTCATATTTGCCGCTCTGGTCGGTCGCCAGCGCGCCCAGCCAATGCTCCGAGCCGGTTTTGTCGCGCAGTGCGATGTCCACCCGCGAAAACGCGCACACGCTTCGATCAGTGCGCGCAACGCCCGAGACGTGCAGCTGCGCGCCGCGCTTGAGCTCGTGCTCCTCCGCGACCAGCGAAACATCGGCTTGAGTGCGCGCGTCGTCGCGCGGGGGCGGTGGTTCGTTCGCAGCAGATGCCGACGCAGCGGGAGAATGCGGCGAACGAGGCGGAGGCGCAGCGCTCGCTGACGCCCCTGGCGTGCTCGGGACAGGGCGCGTGCTGCCACCCGCAGCGGCTTGTGCCGACAAATCCTGCGCGCTCTCCGCGCCCGGCGGCCATTGATATGGATCCGGCGGCGGCTGATGTTGATGCTCGCTCGAGTGTTGCTCGTAGTCGATGTGACTCGCCGCGCCGCCCAAATCCACGCGATGCCAACTGATGCCGTCGAAGACCTCGACCCAAGCGTGCGCTTCGTTGCGCACCAAGCGAGCCGGAATTCCGAGCGCGAGCGCGCTCACCACGAACGCATAGGCGCGATGCCGACACACGCCTTTCTTCGACAACGCGAGCTCGGAAAAGAGCGCCGCGCCCGAAACAGCATGTGGCGCGTCGTCCGACGGGGCGAAGGTGCGAAAGTAATTGACCAGTGTGCGCACGGCTTCGCGCGGGCGCTGGGCTTGCGACACACCAATCGAGCTCAGTACGTCGAGCGCGGCCGCCCGCGCTGACGGCGGCAACGCCGGCACCGAGCGCGCGAGCTCTGCCCAAGAAGCATCACCAAATTCAGAACCAAAAACTCGCCGCGTAATCGACAGTTCGAGCACGAGCCGCACGCGTTCGCGCGCATCCCCGACGATGAACCAATTGTCCGCGCCGTCGCGCACGAGCTCGAATTTCAGTGCGGGCTCCACGCGCGCAACCAATACGCGCGCACCCGGACCAACACTCGGAATCCGCACCGGCACACCCGGGACAATGTCCACGAACAAATCGCCGTAGAACTGGTCGTCGTCGGGCCTCGGCTCGCCGCCGATCTCGATTGGCCGCAGCGACTTATCGTGCACGACGAGCTCGAAACCCTCGTCGAGCGCGTCGTACGCGTAGAGTCGTTTGAACGGCGTGATCGCGGGAATGAACGGATCGTCGTAATGCACCGATTCCGGCCGCGACGTGTCGCGATCGATGCGATAGCTCGCATCGATGCTATCCGGCGTCGCGCTACCGCCGTACGCGACTTGATTTTGAGGGGTGCGTTGTTCGGAGGGCGCGGACAAGACGCCACTCTTCGTGTCGATCGCCGCCGGCATTTGACCGTCTGGGGTCGTCGCGCCCATGCGCAGATCTTCGCTCGGATCGGGCGGGATGTATTCGTGGAGGATTGGGCCGTCGGCGAAGGCGGGGAGGGCGATGGCGAGGAGTGCTGCCGTTAGTTTGGAACGCGCGACGCGATTCACTCCCACTTCCTAACACGCGGATCCACAGCGCACACGCGTTGTACGATCAGTCGGCGCCCGGGGCTCGATGCGGGTTCCGTGGATACGGAACTCGCGCTGCTACCCACCGGACGTATCGCTCTTTGCTCATGAGCGTCCGGTCACCACGGTGGCACCGGGGAGGCGCATGCGCACGCCCGCGTTTTCACCTTCCAGACTAGCTCACTAACTAGTGCAGCGCGAGCTGGGTGAGGTCGCCCCATGACCAATTCTGCCCTCCAAGAGGGAGAGATAGCTCAATGACGTGACCCGTTGATGTCGGGTACGTGACGGACAGTGCGCCGTCAGAGCGCTGATATCCACTTGCCCGACAATTGTCCGGCATTCCTGGCGCCGTCGACCCACTTGGAAGGCTCGAATAGTAAGTCAGATCTCCAC
>DASYCL010000024.1:0-2181 GCA_036500245.1 Polyangiaceae bacterium
GGTAGCCGGCGTGTGCCCGCCGGAAGGTCGTCCGCCACGGTGAGCGCGAGATCGAGCCGACCTTCGGTAAATGCATCCGCCACGGTGCGAAACTGAATCGGCAAAATCACGAGCTTGAGCCGCGGCGCCTGCTGGCGCAGAACGCGAAGCAGCGGCGGCAAGAGCCACGACTCGTTCGCGTCCGACAAACCGATGCGCACGGTATCTTCACTGGTCTTGGGATCGAACGCGGCCGGCGCGAGCGCCGCGCCGACCAACGCGGCGAGGTGGGGTTGCGCCGTCTCGAGCAGTCGCTTGCCGCGCGCGGTGAGCGTCAAGCCGCGGCCTTCGCGCGCGAACAAAGCTTCGCCCACGCGCGCGCTCAGCCGGCGAAGCGCCGCGCTGATCGCGGGTTGCGTGAGATAAAGCCGCTCTGCCGCGCTCGTCACGCTGCCCGCTTCGGCCACGACCACGAATACGCGGAGCAGATTCAGATCCAGATCTCTTTCATAAATTTGATTCATGTGTTTCATGCATCTTATTCACTGGAGTATAGCGTGGTAAGCGCTATCTTGGCCGCGAAGGAGCAAGCAAAGCGATGAACAGCCAGAGCAAGAACTTCACAGAACTCGGCAAAACCGGCCCGAAAGTATTTCCAATCGGGCTCGGCTGCATGGGCTTTTCCGGCATCTACGGCGACACGGAAGACGCGGAGAGCGTCGCTACGATCCGCGCCGCGATCGACGCAGGCATCACCCTGCTCGACACCGGCGACTTCTACGGCATGGGCCACAACGAAATGCTGATCGGTCGCGCCATCGCCGGGCGACGCGATCGCGTGCAACTGTCGGTCAAGTTCGGCGCGCTACGCGGCCCGGACAACAGCTGGGGCGGCGTCGACGCGCGGCCCGCCGCCCTGAAGAATTTTCTCGCCTACAGCTTGAAACGCCTCGGCGTCGAAGCGATCGACATCTATCGGCCCGCGCGGCTCGACCCTGCGGTGCCGATCGAAGACACCGTCGGCGCGATCGCGGACATGGTCAAAGCCGGCTACGTGAAGCACATCGGCTTGTCCGAGGTCGGTGTCGAAACGATCGCGCGCGCTGCCAAGGTGCATCCGATCGTCGATCTCCAGATCGAATATTCGCTCGTGACGCGCGGACCAGAAGCCAAGATCTTTCCAGTGCTCGAACAGCTCGGCATCAGCGCGACGCTGTACGGCATCTTTTCGCGCGGGCTTTTGACCGGCAGCAAAGGCGTTGGCGGAAAGGGCGATTTTCGCGCGCATTTACCGCGTTTTTCCGGAGACAGCAAAACCAACAACGATCGCGTCGTCGCCTCGGTGCAACGGTTTGCGGAAGCGCGCGGGCTCACTTCCGGGCAACTCGCGCTGTCGTGGGCGCTCGCGAAACAACCGCGACTCGTGCCCACGGTCGGCGCAAAAAATCGCGCCCAGCTCGCCGACTCACTCGCCGCCCTCGACAAACCGATGTCCCCCGCGGATCTGCGCGAGCTCGAAGCGCTCATCCCCGCGGACGCAGTCCAAGGTACACGCTACGCCACGGCACAAATGGCACACCTCGACAGCGAGAAATGAATTTGGGTTTCCCTGCGTTCCCCAGCCCGCGCAGGGAGAAATCCACACGCTCAGACTTCCAGCGCCAGTGAGCCCGCGGGGCGGACGTAGCTTGGCCGCGCATCACATCTCAGTCTCTTTCGCCCTTCTTTTTCGCGCCTCAGCGCGCGCGAAGGGCTCGGGCCGGATGCCCGGAAATAAAACAGAGCTACAGATTCGCCGGGCTGATCACGGTTCTAGAAAGAGAGGTGAGTAACGAGAACTGACCGCACAGGCGCGAGTCGCGTTGCTTGTAGCGCGGGCGGCCAAGGACCGTGCGCGCGCAGGGCCAAAATATCCTAAGACCGCTCACCACTCCAGATCGGAGCCACCCACAAGACCACAAGACCTCAAGACTAACTAAACAACTCCGACACCGACCGCCCATCATGAATATGCGTGATAGCCGTCGCGAGCTGCGGCGCGAGCGACAACACTTCGATCCGCGGTGAACGCTTCTCGGCAGCGATTGGGATCGTGTTCGTGACGAGCAAGCGCTCGAGCCGCGAGCTCGCCAGTCGTTCTGCGGCGCGGCCCGACAACACCGGATGAATGATCGCGGCGGAAACGGACTTTGCCCCGCGTTC
>DASYCL010000025.1:0-4732 GCA_036500245.1 Polyangiaceae bacterium
TTGGCGCTGATTTGGACCTGTTCCACGGCAGATTTCTTGCTGAGTCACGCCATCGCGCGCACCACCGAGACCCGCGCGCGCAAGCGCTGGCTCGCGCTCACCGTGGTGATGAACCTCGGCGTGCTCGCGTTCTTCAAGTATCTGCATTTTGGGATCGAGAACGCGGAAGCGGTGTGCGCGGCGCTCGGCCTGCACTTCCCGAAGATCATGCTCACGGTCGGGCTACCGGTGGGCATCAGCTTCTTCACGTTCGAGTCGATGAGCTACGTGATCGACGTGTATCGCGGCGACATCGAACCGCACCCGAGCTACCTCGAATACCTTACGTTCGTCGCGTTCTTTCCACATCTCGTGGCAGGTCCCATCGTGCGGCCGCGCGATCTTTTGCCGCAGCTGGCTCGTGCGCCGAACTGGAACGAGCGCGAAGCGAGCAAGGCGCTCTTGTTGATCGCGACCGGCTTGCTGAAGAAGCTCGCAATTGCCGACTATCTCGCCTTGAATTTGGTCGATCGCGTGTTCGACGCGCCGACGCAATATTCAGCGCTCGAGTGCTACGTCGCGATCGTCGCTTATGCGATCCAGATCTACGCTGATTTTTCGGGTTACACCGACATCGCGATTGGTTCGGCCGCGCTGCTCGGGGTGCGCTTTCCGCCGAACTTCGCGGCGCCGTATCAAGCGTACGACATCGTCGATTTTTGGCGGCGCTGGCACATCTCGCTGTCGACTTGGTTGCGGGATTATTTGTATATCCCGCTCGGCGGCAACCGCCGCGGTCGCGTGCGCACGTATTTGAATTTGATCGCGACGATGCTGCTCGGCGGTCTGTGGCACGGACCGAAATGGACGTTCGTGGTTTGGGGCGGGCTTCACGGCGTGGCGCTCGCGGTGAATCGAGCGCTGCGCGAGCGCTTCGGAGTTTCCGCGCCGCACTCGCTGCTCGGCCGAGCACTCGCGACGTTCACGACGTTTCACTTCGTGCTCGTGGCCTGGGTCTTTTTTCGCGCCGATAGTTTTCGCGCTGCACGCGCCGTGTTCGGCGAACTAGCCACGCTCACGAGTTACCACCCGAACCTCGATCCGCGCGTGCTCGGCGTGCTCGCGCTCGGGCTGGGCTTGCATTTTTTGCCGCAACGGCTCGAAAACTGGGCGCGCGAGCGCTTCGCGGTGTTGCCAGGGATTGCCCAGGGATTGGCGCTCTTCGCGTTGCTCTTGTTCGTGCGCAAGCTGGCGAGCGCGGAGGCAGTGCCCTTCGTCTACTTCCAATTCTGAGCCAGTCGTTCTACGACTGGGCACGAAGCACGCGCGGCGCTCGTTTCACCGCGCCGAGGTACGATGGCTGAAGTCGACGAAAGCGCAGAACCCTCCGACGCGACCTCGCCGAGCGAGGGGTCGAGCGAGACGCAACGCGCCGGCGACGAAGCCGTCGCCCCGAAGCAGGACGAAGCAGGTCGTTCGCTGAACGCTGACGGCCGCGAGCGACCGCACTTCGTCCTCGATTTCCCGGACGATGCCGAGTTACAGCGCTTGGTGCGCGCGTTCGAGGCTGGCGACTATGCGACGGTACGCCGCTTCGCACCGCGCTTGGCGGAAACCACGGAAAATCCAGTGGTCGCAGCTGCGGCGCGCGAGCTCAGGAAGCGGATCGATCCGGATCCGCTGATGAAGTACCTGCTTTGGGTAGCGCTCGCGCTATTCGCGTTCGTCGTTTGGTACACCTACCAGAATCACGCACGGCCATGACTTTCCGTCGGCTTGCGTGGACCTCGACGCTGCTGGCGTGCTTGAGTTGCGCCGCTGCGCCGCCGACGAAAGCGCAAGCGCCGAGCGTTCCGGTCGGTGACGTCGCGCGCTTCGCGCCCTTCGAGAACGACACGGTGCTGGCGTACGAGACTTACGTCGAAGACACGAACGAACACGGCATCATGGTGTTCGAAATCAGCCGGCCGCGACCGGAGCTCGCCGAGCTCAGCGTCGCGGGTCGCGTGCGTAAGCGCTACTACTTCGAGCCGGGCGGAGTGCGCAGCGCGCAGGGCGGCTACCTACTCAAGTCACCGCTCGAAGCGAACGCCGAGTGGCAAGGCGAGGACGGCCCCGTCAAAGTTACCGCCGTGAATCAAACCGTGACGGTTCCCGCGGGCACATTCAGCGGCTGCATTCAAACCGTGGAAACGGCCAAACTCGCGGCGGCCACGCGCGCCACGACGACCGCGTTCTGCCCCGGGGTCGGAATCACGACGCTACAAATCGAAGGCGAACAAGAGGGCACGAGCGTGCTCCAGCGCATCAGCTTGAAGTCATTCGGTCCGCGTTTCGTCGGCAAGTGATGCGCGACTCAGCCGCCATCGGGACTATCGAGCACGATCGTTTGCGTCACCGTGCACGAGCGCTCACGTGGCGTGAGCTCGTAGGTCATTGGCGTGAGTCCGTCTGTGGTGATCTGTAGCTCGGCGTAGCCGCCGGTCCAAAGTTCACAGTTCAAGGCTTCGATGCCCGAGTCGTCTTGGCTCGTCGCGCCGGCGGCTCCGAGCGAAGCGTCGTCCAGGTCGAGTCCGCCGTCCAAGCTTGCGAGGTGACAGAACACGACTTCGTGCGTCACTCCTTGCTCGCTCGGGCTGTAGCTTTCCATCCCGGAACCACCGTAGGTCACGTGTACGACCGTGTCGGCCGATAGCGGACGATCGCGCAGGCGAAGCGTGATGTCGAAGTCCGCGTGCGGTCCGCTGCAGTCCGGGCGATCGGGGCCGCAGCCTAGAGCGAGCGCACCCGAGAGCAAAAGCCACGACCAATTTCGAATCACGGCATGGTCCTAACGCGAATTACCGACAGCAGGAAGGCGCAGCTTGGAGCTCGGCAATCGTGGGCAAATTTGGGGTTGGGGTGCGAAACAGACCTCTGTCAGAGACGCGCCAACGGCGAGCGATCGCGCGCCATCGAATTGAGAGATCGGTTCCAGACGCATCACTCTCGAGAGTGATGGGGTGAATCGCCCGCAGGTTCACGACCATGCGTCGCGCGTGCTCGAGAGGATCGATATCGGGTTCATGAGACAACCTTACTTAGATATTTTCTGCGCAGATTCCGGGCGCGACGTGAAAGTTCGCTGCGCATGCGCGAAATTTTTCTAGATGTAGGTGAGTCGATAATCATTCGCGACTACCTGTTCGAGGCGCTACGCTCGAGTGTCGAGCAACGTCAATCGCTGCTCCGCCGACTCGGTTGAGAGACGCGCCCTGCGCATCTCTCTCATCCCAGGAGAATGCACATGCCCGATACGCTTCGTGATGCTCGACCGCGCGCGCCGCGTGCCGCTTCGAAGCGCTCGGTGAAGCTTGGCTTGGACTCGCGCATTGCGAAGCTGAGCGGCTTCGCGGTCGCGCTGCTCGCGATCGGCGCTTGCACGGCCCAACTCAACGGGGACGCCAGTAAAGGGCACCCCGGCGGCGCGACGAGCAGCGGCTCCAATTCGCCGCTCGGTGGCATGACGCCCGAGCAGGTGTTGGCCTCGGCTATGTGCAAATCGCCGCAACCCGGTCGCGCGCCGCTGCGCCGCATGAGCAATACCGAGTATCGCAACACGGTGACCGATTTACTCGGCGACAGCGCCGCGACTGAGTCATTGGTTGCTTCCGCGACGCAAACTTTTCCGTCCGAGACCGTCTCGCTCGGTTTTCGCAACAACGCTGATTATCTCGGCGTCTCGGATCTGGTGGCGCAAGGTTATCTCGATGCGTCGACGCAGTTCCTCGACGCGATCGTCGCAAACCAGAATTTATTGCCCTGCTCTGCGACGACGGGTGGCGAGCTCGATTGCGGCAACACCTTCGTCCAAACGTTCGGCAAACTCGCGTTTCGGAGGCCACTCTCGGACAGCGAAGTGACGCAATACGCCGCCATCTTTTCCAAAGCTCTCGCCGCGTACGACTTCGACACCGCCGTGCGCACGACGGCGCTCGCGTTCTTACAATCGCCGAATTTCCTGTACCGCGTCGAGTACGGCGCGGCCCAGAGCGGCGCGTACACGCAGCCGTCGCAGTACGAAATGGCGAACCGCTTGAGCTATTTGTTCTGGCAATCGATGCCGGACCAAGCGCTGTTCGACGCGGCCGCCGCGAATCAACTGAGCATGCCGGATCAAATCAAGACGCAAGCGCGACGCATGCTCGCCGATCCGAAAGCTTCGCGCTTGCTCGAGTACTTCGACGAGTGGCTCGGGACGGACACGCTCAGCACCGCGTTCGTGCGCGACCCGACGATCTATCCGAACCTCGATCCGAACCTCGTGCCGCTGCTCCAGCAAGAGACGCGCTCGTTCGTGAGCGACGTGCTCGCGCGGCCGGACGGCAGCTTGATCGATCTGCTGACCGCGCCGTACACGTTCGCGAATGCCGAGCTCGCAAAGCACTACGGTTTCAGTGGGCCGACCGGCACGGACTTCGTGCGCGTTGACACCCCCGGCCGCGCTGGCGTGCTGACGCAAGCCATGCTGCTTGCGCGCGACAAGGCCACGCGCACCTCGATCGTGCGGCGCGGTCTCAAAATTCGCCTCGACGTGCTGTGCGAGAAGGTGAACGCACCGCCGCCGAACGTGAACGTGAACCTCGACACCTCGGACGCTACCGGGATGACGCAGCGACAGCGGCTCGAGCAACATCGTCAGAATGCGTCCTGCGCCGCATGTCACGACTTGATGGATCCGATTGGCGTGGTGTTCGAAGGCTTCGACGCCGTC